>DBBT01000132.1:0-3083 GCA_002292345.1 Opitutia bacterium UBA977
GTCGGCGCGTGCCAACCTAAGCGTTTAACATACGCCCCGCGCCAAACCAGTTCCTGCGATTGCATATCAATGATATCGAGGATGAAGGTGCCTTCTTGGTATTGATCGATTTGAATGTTGGAGAAGCCGCCATAGCCGTGATAAGCGGAGCGTCGATACGGAGCCGCGCCGATGCCAAGGTCGTTGAGTTCGGTGACGGTCTTTTGCGCGGTGTTAAAGGCGACGCGGAAATCAGGCGTGGCGCACTCGTCGGAGAAGCCGCGCATCTTTAGCACCGCATTGAGTTCGCGCTCGATACGGCGATCAACGATCGGGCTGAGCGCAATGCCTTGATCGTGGGTGCCTAGCTCACGGGAATCGACTGCAAAGCATTTATAGCTTTGAAATTTCGGTGCGGCACCACGGTCGTAGTCAACTCGAACGGGCGAGACGCAGCCGACCAGTGCGAGTAGCGGGAGTAATAAGAGTACGTTACAGAATGTGGGGTGCATCAGTTATTTATTGTGCTACGTTATCGATGAAAGTAAACTTTCTGAGTGATTCTAGCGCCGCCCTATTATCCGTAAGATTCGGATGAACAGGATGATGATGTCCATATAGAGTGCCGCGGCGGAATCGATTGCATTGTCGATAGTTTTTGGGATCGCATTGGCGCGCCCCCAGTCGTAGCCGATATAGCCACAGAATATGAGCACAACGATCCAGTCGATGATACCATGCTGCACGCCAAAAAATACGGCTCCCACTATCTCGACGATGATTACTGTGATCAGTGCGAAGCCTAGCGCCGTGTGTATTCGCTGAAAGAAGACAGGGAACATTGAGCCGAGCACCATCATGGTGAAAGTGACCACTCCAGTAATGCTCATCGCCTCATAGACGAGTGCCGTATCGTAGCGACCTACAACAAGATTAATGATGAGCCCGAAGGGCACCACGACGAAATTATACCCGATAAAGCTGATGAGCGGATTGTCGGACTTCGTATAGAGCATGATGCCGAAGAAGCAGCTTGCGAAGTAGCCAATGAGGAAGGCGATTGGGTGAATTGCTGCGATGGATTCGGCAGGAATACTTTTCACCATGATCGCATTCACCAGAAAGCCCCAACAAAGCGTCAGTCCGATAATGACATTGTAAAGGCCGTCGCTGAGCTGCGTGCCACGAGAGTTATATTCGGTCCGGTGAAATACTTCGCTTGTTTTCATATTCAGGTATTGTGGACAGTTGACGTACTAAAATCAAACTATGAAATAAAGTGATTCAGGCACATAAAAAAGCCGCATCGGTTAGGATGCGGCTGTCGAAATACGCTTTAGCGATTCCGCTTAAGGAAGCTTAGTCGCTCCCATTAGGAATTTGTCGCACTCGCGGGCGGCGGCGCGGCCTTCGTTGATCGCCCAAACGATTAGGGACTGTCCGCGACGCATGTCACCTGCTGCAAAGACACCTTCGAGGCTGGTGTTAAACTTGCCGTATTCAGCTTGCACATTGGAGCGGGCGTCGAGTTCGAGGCCGAGCTCTTCAGCGATGGTTGCTTCGGGTCCGAGGAAGCCCATTGCGAGGAGGACGAGGTCGGCTTCGAGCACGCGCGAGCTGCCTTCGACCTTCTGAGGAGTGAAGCGGCCATTGTCGCTAGTCCACTCGATGTCGTGAATATGGACAGCCTTGACGTTGCCATTGGCATCGCCAGAAAAACGGCTGGAGCTGACTAGGTATTGACGTGGGTCTTCACCTTGAATCGCTTCAGCTTCTTCCTGGCCGTAGTCCATCTTGTAAGTCTTCGGCCATTCAGGCCATGGATTATTTGCTGCGCGTTCGGTTGGAGGCTTAGGCATGATCTCGAGCTGCACCACGCTTTTACAGCCGTGGCGTAGGGAGGTGCCAACACAGTCGGTGCCAGTGTCGCCGCCGCCGATGATGACGACGTGCTTGCCCTTGGCGAGTTCGCTGAATTGCTCGGACTTGCCGTCCTTGATGTCCCAAAGCTCCTTGGTGTTGGGCCCGAGGAATTCCATAGCGTAACGAATGTTGTTGAGCTCGCGGCCTTCGATCGGCAGATCGCGTGGCTTGGTGGCGCCGCAGCACAGCACGACGGAGTCAAAGTCTTCCATCAGTTGCTTGGAGGAAATATCGACCCCGATCTCGATGCCACATTTGAGGATGATGCCTTCGGCTTGCATTAGTTCTACACGGCGAGTGACGACTTGCTTCTCAAGCTTCATGTTGGGGATACCATACATCAGGAGCCCGCCTGGGCGATCTGCGCGCTCGAAGAGCGTGACGAGGTGACCCGCTTTGTTGAGCTGATCCGCGGCGGCGAGACCGGCAGGGCCAGAACCGACGACGGCGACTTTCTTGCCGGTGCGCTCTTCTGGAGGCTGGGGCTTGACCCAACCTTCGTTCCAGGCCTTGTCGATGATGGAACACTCAATATCCTTAATCGTGACGGCTGGCTCGATGAGGCCGAGGACGCAAGAGCCTTCGCACGGAGCGGGGCAGACGCGGCCAGTGAATTCTGGGAAGTTGTTGGTCTTGGCGAGGCGCAGGTAAGCATCGTGCCACTTGCCTCGGTAGACGAGGTCGTTGAATTCTGGGATGAGATTGTTAACTGGGCAACCGCTCGCCATGTTGGCAAGGCTCATGCCCGTGTGGCAGTAAGGCGTGCCGCAATCCATGCAGCGTGAGCCTTGTGTCTGCACCTTCTCAGCATCGAAATCTTCGTGGATTTCGTTCCAGTCCTTAACGCGTTCGAGCGGATCGCGATTTGCGATCGTCTTACGCTCAAATTCCATAAATCCAGTTGCTTTACCCATAATTTAAAAGTAGTTAGAAGTTAGGAGGCAGTAGTTAGAAGTTATTTAGCGGAAGAAAGAACCTTCTTCGTGTCGCTGTGTAACATACGTCCAATTTCGTCGATTTGTTTGAAGTATTGTTCTGTTTCCGCGTAGCCGAGGTCGGCTGCGAGTCGGAGATAATAGCGGCATTTATTTAATGAGCCCTGCGCTATGTTAAAGAAGCGGGCTTTATCGGCCGACGAACGCTTGCCATATCCCTCGGCGATATTCGCGGGGATGGAGACT
>DBBT01000132.1:3168-11711 GCA_002292345.1 Opitutia bacterium UBA977
TTTTTAGTGTCCTGCTTTGACGTTTTCTTCGAATGCGGCTTGGATGGCGTCGTCGCCAGTCAGGCCGGAGGCTTCTGCGCGTTTGATGGCGTGCAGCACGCGTTCGTAATCCTGTGGCATGATCTTGAGGATCTTACCAGCAGTATCCGGCCAGCCATCGAGGATTGATTGGCCACGGACGGAACCCGTGAGTGAGACGTGTGTCTCGATCTTGCCCTTGACCAGTGCAATTTCGTCATCTTCACACTCAATAAGTTGGTAGACGTTGACCATGCCAGGGTTGAGGCTATTCTTCACGAAGTCGCCCGCCTCGTCGTAGATGTAAGCCACGCCGCCGGACATTCCCGCTCCAAGGTTACGGCCGGTGACGCCGAGATTGACGACCATTCCACCAGTCATGTATTCCAGGGCATGGTCACCGAGACCTTCGACCACCGCTTCGACGCCAGAGTTACGAACGCAGAAGCGTTCGCCGGCCATGCCTGCGATGTAAGCTTGACCCTTAGTTGCGCCGTAGAAGCAGACGTTACCAGTGATGATGTTTTCATGCGCTACGAATGGGGATTCTGGATCGGGGCGAACGACGATTTTCGCGCCACACAGACCCTTGCCCAAATAGTCATTGGTATCGCCGGTCACGGTGAAGGTCATGCCTAGAGGGCAAAACGCACCGAGGCTTTGCCCGGCAGAGCCCTTGATGTTGATCTTCAAGGTGTCTTCAGGTAGGCCAACTGCGCCGTGCTTGCGGGAGATCTCAGCGCCAGTAATGGTGCCAACCACACGGTTGGTGTTGATGATCGGTAGGTCGATTTCGACTGGCGTGCCGTGGTGAATCGCAGGCTGTGCTTTTTCGAGGATCTCTGTGACGTCGAGCGAGCGGTCGAGCAGGTGATCTTGGTCCTGAGTGCAGCAAGTCCCGACTTCAGGCCCCACATCAGGACGGTAAAGAATCTTGCTATAGTCGAGGCCCTTTGCCTTCCAGTGATCGATCGCGCTGCGCATTTCGAGTTTGTCGACGCGGCCAACCATCTCTGGAATAGTGCGGAAGCCAAGTTCTGCCATCAGTTCGCGCAGTTCTTCGGCGATGTAAGTCATGAAATTGACGACTGCATCTGCGCCGCCTTTGAACTTCTTGCGTAGCTCAAGGTTTTGCGTGGCGATACCGACAGGGCACGTGTTCTTGTGGCAAACACGCATCATCAAGCAACCAAGGGTGACGAGTGGGGCAGTTGCGAAGCCGAACTCTTCAGCGCCGAGCAAGCAGGCAATCGCGACGTCGCGACCTGTTTTGAGTTGGCCGTCTGTTTCAACCCGAACGCGTGAGCGCAGGTCGTTGAGCAGTAGTGTCTGATTGGTTTCAGCGAGGCCAAGTTCCCAAGGGGCACCCGCGTGCTGGATCGAGGAACGAGGCGATGCGCCGGTGCCACCGTCGTAGCCGGAGATCAGAATGCCGTCGGCCTTAGCCTTCGCGACACCGGCAGCAATCGTGCCGACTCCAACTTCGGAGACTAGCTTGACGTTGACGCGCGCTTGGACGTTGGAATTCTTCAGGTCGTGGATTAGTTCCGCCAAATCCTCAATCGAGTAGATGTCGTGGTGTGGAGGAGGCGAGATCAAGCCCACGCCAGGAGTGGTCCCGCGTGTCTTAGCGATCAGTGGTAGGACCTTGTGACCTGGGAGTTCACCGCCTTCGCCGGGCTTGGCGCCTTGTACGATCTTAATTTGGATCTCGTCGGAGTTGACCAGGTAATTACTGGTCACACCGAAACGACCGGATGCGACTTGCTTGATTGCGGAGCGGCGACTGTCGCCGTTTTCGTCTGGAGTGAAACGATCTGGGTCTTCGCCACCTTCGCCAGTATTGGACTTCCCGCCGATGCGGTTCATCGCAATCGCGAGGGCTTCGTGCGCTTCTGAGGAAATTGAGCCGTATGACATCGCGCCAGTCTTGAAGCGCTTATAGATCTCCCGAGCGGATTCGACTTCTTCAATTGGAATCGATTTAGATGGATCAACTTTGAAGTCCATAAGGCCACGCAGTGTGAACATCTCTTTGGACTGATTGTTGACGATTTCGGAGTATTCCTTGAAGACGGCCTGGCTACCTTGGCTCGTTGCAAGCTGGAGCTTGTGGATCGTCATCGGGCTGAAGAGGTGCCGTTCGCCACCGGCACGCCACTGGTAGATGCCACCTGGATCGAGGGCTCCGGCCTTCTCGTCGGTGCGAGTGCCGAATGCATTGGAGTGGCGCATGCCAGCTTCTTTAGCGATGGTGTTGAGTCCGATACCTTCAATGCGCGATGCGGTCTTAGTGAAATACTTATCGATGACGTTACGGTTGAGGCCGATTGCTTCGAAGATTTGCGCGCCGCGGTAAGAAGCGACCGTGGAGATACCCATTTTCGACATGGTCTTAATCACGCCATTGAGATTCGCTTTCAGGAAGTTGTAACCAGCCTGCTCAGGTGTCAGGTCAAGATCGCCACGGTCAATCATGTAGCGTACGGACTCTAGCGCGAGA
Source organism: Opitutia bacterium UBA977 (assembly GCA_002292345.1). GTDB lineage: Bacteria > Verrucomicrobiota > Verrucomicrobiia > Opitutales > Coraliomargaritaceae > Lentimonas. The sequence goes on from DBBT01000132.1 coordinate 5,690, forward strand.
TAGGGATTGATCGCATCTGCGCCGTAGCCGAGAAGCAGTGCAAAGTGATGTACTTCGCGAGGTTCGCCGGATTCGAGGACGATGGAGACACGTGTGCGTGTGCCCTGGCGGATCAAATGATGATGCAGGCCGGCAACTGCGAGGAGAGCCGGGATCGGGGCCTTCTTGGGCCCGATTTTGCGGTCGGAGAGGACGAGGATGTTGACCCCGTCGTTGACGGCGGCGTCTGCATTTTCGAAGAGTTTTTCGAGCGCGGCCTCGAGGCCTGTGCCGGAGATAGATGGCTCTGAGATGCTGTTATGACCTTCTGCGAGGCCACCAACTTCGGCTTCAAATGTAATTGGCAGCTTGGCCGCCTTGAAGCCGGGCAGGCTGATGTTGCGCAGCTGCGCGAGCTCCTTATCGTCGATCAACGGCGATTCGAACTTGATCATCCGGCAGCTGTCAGGGCCGGGGCGTGTGAGATCACCTTCAGAGCCGATAAAAGTAACGCTCGCGGTCACCAGTTCTTCGCGAATCGGGTCAATCGGTGGATTGGTGACCTGTGCAAACAATTGCTTGAAGTAGTTATACATCGTCTGCGACTGGTCGGAGAGGACGGCGAGTGGCGCGTCGTTACCCATCGAGCCGAGCGGCTGCTTGCCTGCTTCGGCACTGGGGCCGAGGATGAAGCGTGAGTCTTCGAAAGTGTAGCCAAATGCTTTTTGGCGCGTCTCGATGTTTTCGAAGTTGTCGGCTGGAACCGATTCCGGCTCTGGCAAGTCTTCGGATTTAACGAGGTTTTCTGTGAGCCATTGACCATACGGTGCGGTCTTGGAAACTTCCTCCTTCACTTTGCCGTCTTCGATGATGCAGCCAGCTTCCATGTCGATCAGGAACATACGGCCTGGCTCGAGACGACCCTTCTTGACCACATTTTTTGGTTCGATGCCGGCGAGCACACCCACTTCGGATGCAAGGATGACCTTGTCGTCTGCAGTGACGTAGTAGCGAGAGGGGCGCAGACCATTACGGTCGAGTGTCGCACCGACTTGAATGCCGTCGGAGAACGCCATGGACGCCGGGCCATCCCAGGGCTCCATCATGCAGGCGTGGAACTCGTAGAAGTCCTTTTTAAAGTCGGGCATGTTCATGTGGCGCTCCCAAGGTTCTGGGATCATCATCATCATGGCATGCGCGAGGCTGCGGCCTGAAAGGACGAGGAACTCTAGGCAGTTGTCGAATTTTTGCGAGTCGGAGCCGTCTTCGCGGATGATTGGTAGGAGCTTCTTGAGATCCTTGCCAAATACTTCACTAGCGAGCTGCATTTGACGGGCGTGCAACCAGTTCTCATTGCCGCGTACTGTATTGATCTCACCATTGTGACACAGGTAGCGAAATGGCTGTGCGCGCGGCCAGCTTGGGAATGTGTTAGTCGAGAAACGCGAGTGCGTGAGGGCGAGCGCAGAGTCCATCGCCTCGTTGGAGAGATCGGGAAAATATTGCTCAAGCTGCTCTGTGGTGAGCATGCCCTTGTAAGTCATGGTACGGCTTGAAAGCGAGCTGATGTAGAACAGCGCTTCTTCGTCTGTGCCGCTGTAACGGATGCGGTGAGTCGCGAGGCGCCGCACGATGTAAAGTTTGCGCTCTAGTTCGAGGCCGGCCGCGACTTCGCCTTTACTGACGAAGAATTGACGCATGACTGGCTCGCAGGCCTTGGAGGCTTTACCGAGAATCTCGCTGCGCACTGGCACATCGCGCCAGCCAATGAAGTCGAGGCCTTCTTCGGCAACGATCTCTTCAATGATGGTCTCTTCGCTCTGACGCTCTTCGTCGTCGCGGGAGAGAAATACGAAGCCGACACCGTAGTCGCCTTCTGCTGGCACGTCGAAGCCACACTCAGCTTGGCACACGGCCTTAAAGAAGTTGTGTGGCAGTTGAATGAAGATACCTGCGCCGTCACCAGTGATGGGGTCACAGCCGCAACCACCACGGTGGTCGAGGTTTACACAGATCTCCAGCGCACCTTTGACGATGTCGTGGGATTTGCGGCCTTTCATGTCGACAATCAGGCCGATTCCGCAGTTTTCGTGTTCATTCTGTGGGTCGTAGAGACCCTGCGCCTTGGGCTGGATGTGTGTCTTTTCCATATCAGTATTAAATATTCGATTTTAAAGTGTAGTCATCAATCGGTGCGGACGTCCTGAGCGACGAGTTCGCTTTTGGGCCGAAGCCAAAAGGAACGAAGAAAGTAGTAATTGATGAGAGTCTGTCTAGAGAAAATGACACTCTCTGCACATGAACTGGCTCATACGCAGTCAATTAGCTGCTTGTTCGGCAGCAAAAAACGGGCCGAATCCGTGTTGAGGAGAAAGACTTTTAGAAATTAAGTATTTCTCGTGTTTGGGTGCTTAAAAGAAACGAATCGTCTTCGAGCGCATCGCTTCGTGCTCTTCGTCGGTGCAGGCTGCGTTGGTCGGAGCGTCTGCTTCGGCACTCGTTTCAGTGGCGAGTCCTTCTTTGAGGAGGTAGTCTTCAACCTCATCACCACTGACATCAGCGAGCATATGCCCATCGATTTCAACGCAAGGCGAGAGGGGTTGGCCGGACTTTTCGACCATTTCAGCGTATTGATCCGCATGATTGATAATGTCACGGTCTTCGTATTCGAGACCGTACTTCTTCATGATCGCGCGGACGCCCATGCTCCATCCGCAGGTCGGTTTTAAGTATGCGATAATCTTCATAAGCCTCTAAGTGTTGCTAATTATTCCGCTTGTCAACTCCGAGGATACGATCTGCTTCGGCTGCTGCGTTATTTAGTAGCGGATTGGCGGCCTTGGTTTCGCGCAGATGATCTGCCAATCCCCAGCGTTATTTTGGCCAACGGTGAAGAGGCTGCTGAAATGGTCTTCGACAGCGTACAGCACCCGCATCCGGTAGCGGGGTGTGAGGCTGGGGCCGTAAGTGACGCCGTTGTGAGTAAACTCGATCGTTTCTTCTGCTGCGCCCGAGAGAGCTTCAAACACGATTTGCTGAATCGGTAGGCCGAGTTCGTAGTCGAGGGCACCCTTTAGGCGAGAAATAATGAGACTGTCGCACCCGTTCAAGCAGTAGAGCTTCAGCATCGGTTCGATCGTGTCGGCTTGATTAGCTGCGATGAAGCGTGCCGATAGGTCGTCGAGGCCTAGATCAAGAGTGGACTTCGGGCTGCAGGCTGCGAACAGCAGCATCGCGCCGATCCAAGTGGCGGCAAAAGTCGTTATGGGGGTCAAATTCCTCATCAGATGAACGCATAAGACCGCAAATGTGGCGTCAAGTTCATCGTAGAATGCCTCAAAGTGGACATTTTAGCCACTAAAGCGGCTTTTTCTCGAGCGTTTCTTTGAGTGCTGCGGTGCTATTTGGCTCAGCGGATTCGTCGATCTCCAGTACCGGCTCAGCCGTCTGTTCTTTACTCGTGATAGGGCTAGAGGCTTGAATGCGGCCGCTTTTGAAGCCTGAGGCGACGATGTTGATCTGTCCCAAATTTTCAATGCCGAGGTTTTCGGTGAGGTTTTGGCGCAGATGACCCTGTAAGGTTTGTTCGATGTCCCTGAGGCGGCCACCGCTCTTGAGTTGGATGCGGACGTCGAAGTGGGTCGTCTTACCTTTGACCTTTATTTTGACGATTGGCTTTGCGATGTCGTCGAGCTGCTCGCAGGATGTACGGATGAGCTCGACGATCGCGGAGCGGCAGACCATGACGCGGCCATTCTCGGTTTGATAAGCGACTATTTTCTTGGGCTGACGTCGTACAAGCAATATCAGTAGGAGCGCGAAGGCAAGAATCGCTCCGGCTGCGCATAGATAGTTGGACTCTGTGAGATAATTTAGCATCTCGATCGTTTCAGTCCAGTTCATCTGTGTATATTTAGTAGGAAATAGAGGGCGAGACCTCAGTTGTGCCTAGTCAACGTGTGCTTGGCCGTCCCAATCGTCTTTCGCTTCTTCTTCCTCTTCTTCAGTGGTTCGTACGCCGTCGATGATGACATTGACGCGAGCGACATTCTTACTGGTCATTTTCTCGACCTGCTCAGCGATACGCTGCTGGATTTCATTGCCGACTGTCGCGAGTTCGACACCGAAGCGCAGAATCACACGGATTTCGATTTGGTAGTCACCGACTTCGTCTTCATCGACGCGGACACCGCGCTCATCGCCTTTTTTGGAAAAGATCTCTGCGATTCCATCGACGAAGCCACCGCCAACTGCGGCGACGCCAACGACTTCGAGTGCAGCCAAGCGAACAATGCTCGCGACCACACTGTGATTGATGCGGATGTCACCTAGTGTGTTCGAGCCTTCGGACACTGTAGGGATTGTGGACTCTTGGTTGTTTTCAGATTTGTTGCTCATGATTGGTGCAATGTACCGTTGTTAGTATTAAGTGTAAAGGTCTTTGGGCACGCGCTCAATGAATTCTTCAATATACTTGGTTGTGGCCTTACCTTCGCGAAAGATAGGATCGCGAATAATTGCGCGCGAGAACGGAATATTCGTTTTAATCCCATGAATCAAATATTCGCCGAGTGCGCGATCCATGCGATCGAGTGCAAGTTCGCGTGTTTTGGCGATTGTCATAACCTTGGCGATCATACTGTCGTAGTAAGGAGGGATGGTGTAACCACTGTAGCAGTGCGAGTCGATGCGCACGCCGTGGCCACCCGGGGCGTAATAGAGGCCAATCTCACCTGGGCAAGGAGCGAAGTTGCGTGCCGGATCTTCGGCGCACACACGGCACTCGATACAGTGCTTGGTGATTTTAATGTCCTTTTGCTCGTAGCTAAGCTTTTGTCCACTGGCGATTAGGAGTTGTTCCTTAACCAAATCGACACCAGTGACTTCTTCGGTCACGCCGTGTTCCACTTGGATACGCGTGTTCATTTCGATGAAGAAATACTCGCCCTTGCCATCGACTAGGAACTCGACGGTGCCCGCTCCTTCGTAGTTGACGGATTTGGCGAGTTTGACCGCGTCGCGGCCCATTTTTTTACGAATGTCGTCGGAGATAAAAGGAGAGGGGGCCTCTTCGATGACTTTCTGGTGTCGGCGTTGAATCGAGCAATCGCGTTCACCGAGGTGGATCACATTACCAAATTGATCGCCGAGCAGTTGGATCTCGATGTGACGCGGTGCGTCGAGAAAGCGTTCAAGGTAAACAGCACCATTGCCGAAAGCTTTCTCTGCTTCGTTGCGAGCGTTGTTATATTCTTTAGCAAATGCGACTGCATTGTGAGCGGTACGCATCCCTTTACCGCCACCACCAGCGACGGCTTTAATAATCACTGGAAAGCCGATTTTTTTCGCGACGATAAGGGCATCCTTTTCATTGTCGACGGTGCCATCACTGCCTGGGATCACGGGGACCTTAGCTTTGATGGCCATATCGCGCGCCTTTGCCTTATCACCAAAATTGATAATCGCTTCAGAGCCTGGGCCGATGAACTTGATGTTACATTCGGCGCATTGTTCGGCGAAATCGGCATTTTCTGCGAGGAAGCCATAGCCCGGGTGAATGCCATCGACATCAGCGATTTCTGCTGCGGCGATGATACGATCACTCTTGAGATAACTCAGGTTACTCGCTGCTGGGCCGATGCAAATTGCTTCATCGGCAAGTTGCACGTGGAGAGATTGCTCGTCGGCCTCGGAATAGACGGCGAGCGTCTTGATCCCGAGTTCGTTACAAGCGCGAACGATGCGAAGTGCGATTTCACCTCGATTGGCAATGAGGACTTTTTTGAGCATACGGATTAAGCCGTTTTAACTTTGAAGAGTGGTTGCCCAAATTCGACGGCTTCGCCGTTCTCAATAAGCACTTCAGTGATTGTGCCGCTGATTTCGGATTGAATTTCGTTCATCACCTTCATTGCCTCGATGATACAGACGATGGAATCTGCGCCGACTTTGGTGCCGACTGTGGCAAAGGCTGGGCTTTCAGGCGAAGCGGAAGTATAGAAAGTCCCGACCATCGGCGACTTCACCACCGAGATGCCCTTTT
>DBBT01000132.1:11722-41672 GCA_002292345.1 Opitutia bacterium UBA977
AGCTGCAGCTGGAGCCGCAGCGACAGGAGCGGCGTGAACGATTTGTGTATCGCCATTCTTGCGGCAGAGGCGCAGCTTGAAGCCTTCTTCTTCAATTTCAAATTCGGAAAGTTCCGAGCGTTTCATCAGTTCGACGACCTGTTTAATAGCTTTTAAGTCCAAGTGTTTCCTTTCTTGTGGCTTTAATTGTTGGAGATTTCGAATCGAATGTCAGTGCTCAAGAGAGCATCGAGGATCGAATTGACCAATATGTAAGTAGAGCTTTCGCTTGGGTGCAATTACTTTGTTACGTATTTGATCGGTGCTCAAAAGTGCCCGAATCGCTGCTTTTTTCTTTCTTGCTCGAGTTGACGATGCATTGCTCAATTTGCACCGCGAGTGATCAGCTAGGAAATGTCTTATTTATTTTACTGTTCCTGTCTAGATGTTAGAGATTGATAATATTCATTATGCCTACCTTTAAAGAAGTTGAAGTTCTCGTGATTGAATCGGTGCGGTTGTTAGCCGAAGATTTTGATTTAGTCACATTGAAGCAACCGAGAGCGGAATCTGCACTCTATGGTAAAGACGGAGTCTTAGATAGCATGGGTCTCGTGAATCTTCTTGCAGATGTGGAGGATGCCGTGTCTGAGCAATTCGGTGCGGCAATTGCGCTAGCGGATGAAAAGGCCATGAGCGCGCGGAATTCGCCGTTTTTGACTATTAAGACACTTGCTCAAGCAGTACTAGAGAGGATCGAAGCGTGAAGCACATCGTTATTACCGGCACGCGCAAAGGGATTGGACGATCGTTGGCGGAGCATTATCTGGCTGAAGGCTGGGGAGTCATCGGCTGTAGTCGTGGCGAGTCGTCGATTGAGCACGATCAGTATCGGCACTATGCATTAGATGTGTGTGATGAATCCGCCGTGATTGAAATGGCTCGCGATGTGAAGCGGCAAAACGGTGCCGTCGATGCGCTGCTAAATAATGCTGGGATCGCCTCGATGAACCATTGTTTGTTGACGCCAGGTTCGACGGTAAATGCTATTTTGCAGACGAACGTGGTCGGTACGTTCTTGTTTTGTCGTGAATTTGCAAAACTCATGCGCAAGAGCGCGCAGCCGCGGATCGTGAATTTCACGACTGTGGCGCATCCGCTGAACTTGGAAGGTGAGGCAGTGTATGCGGCTAGTAAGGGGGCGGTGGAGAGCTTGACGCGCATTATGGCACGCGAGTTGGCCGAGCTGCGCATTACTGTCAATGCGGTGGGGCCGACGCCAGTGATGACGGATTTGATTAAAGGCGTCTCGTCGGAAAAAATGGATGCGTTGCTCGCGCGGCAGGCGATCCCGCGCTATGGCAAGGCGGCGGATGTGATCAATGCGGTCGATTTCTTCCTGAGGGCGGATAGTGACTTTATCACTGGGCAAGTGCTCTATTTAGGTGGAGTGACTTAAATTGTGAGCTGGATTGATCGCCAGTTTTCCAGGTTCGGTGCCAAGGTTGCTGGCTATGAGGGCGGGCGCACTTGGACGTATGCCGATTTTGTCGCCGAGGTGGATCGAATTGAGGCATTAATGTCTCCTGCGATGGGTCAGTCGCCAGCGGTGATTGCGATTCAGATGGATCGCACGATGCACGCGCTGGCTGCGATCTTGGCCATTGTTCGCGTACAGCAGATCGCTTTGCCGCTATCGCCAGGGATGCCAATTGCTGAGCAGGTCGAGCAACAGCGTATTGCTGGCGCGACGTTTCTGTTGAGTGCCGAGGGTCTTCGCCCGCAGCCGTCGACCGCAAGTGCTTCGAAATTAATCAATCAACTTTCGGCGCGTGGGCATGCGGGCTTAATTCTTTTTAGTAGCGGCACCAGTGGCGCGCCAAAGGGGATGCTGCATGATTTGAATGCGCTCTTAGATCGCTATTGTGAAGTGCGTCCGCGAGCGGATCGCACAGTGCAGTTACTGTTGGCGGATCACATCGGCGGACTGGATTCTGCGTTTCGCACTTTATTTTCTGGTTCGACATTGGTGGTGCCTGAGGCCCGCAGCGCGCTTGCGGTGGGAGCCGCGGTGGAGCGGTATGACGTCAATATACTGCCAGCGTCGCCGACGTTTTTAAATCTCATGCGGTTGGCTGGTGTTGCAGATAAATTCGATTGTTCGAGCTTGGAAGTGATCGCGTATGGAGCAGAGCCGATGCCAGTTAGGCTGCTGGAGCGGTTGGTTGAAATATTCCCAAATGCGGCGTTTCAACAGAAGTTTGGCACCAGTGAAACTGGTGCGATTCGTATCAAGAGTGAGGCCACCGAGAGTGTCTATTTCCGCATTGAAGATTCAGGCGTCGAATGGCGTGTGCAAGATGCTGAGTTGTGGTTGAAGACGAGTTCTCGAATTTTGGGCTATTTAAATGCCGATGAATCGTCGTTGGAGGCTGATGGGTGGTATCGCACGGGCGATCTGGTGGAAGAGGCCGACGGGGGCTACCTACGGATTATCGGCAGGCGTAGTCAGTTAATCAATGTGGGTGGGCAAAAGGTGCACCCAGCAGAGGTGGAGCGGGTAATCGCTGAGATTGTAGGTGTTGAGGCTTGCTCAGTGTACGCTAAGCCCGCTGCAATTACAGGAAATATGGTTGCGTGTGCGATCGTGACTTCTGCGGAGAGGGACCTGCGCTCGTGGAAACGTTTGGTTCGTAAACATTGTCGCGGGCGAATAGCAGATTGGAAGATTCCAGCCTCTGTCGAGCTGCGCGCTGAGCTATCAATGACCGATCGCTTGAAGCGAGAGTAGTCGGTCGAGGGGCGAAACGGCGAAGGTGGCCAATCGTTCTGGAAGATTTTGGGCCCGTGGCGTCTAGACGAATTTGAGCGCTTCCGTGTCTGCTCTCCGCCGCAAGCGACGATGCCATATGGCAACTTTCGCAATTACATTCGCGCTGCGAATTCTTAGTAAAATGGGCTTTCACTTTGTGCGATCCTGCACATGGTCAGTACTATGGCAAAAAGCAGTTTCAAGCAGATTCAAATCGGCGGGGTCGTTACCTGTGTGCCGCCTCTGGAGAAATGTATCGATGATGAGGTCGATCTATTTGGTGGCAACGAAAAGCAAATCGCACGCTTGAAGAAAACCATTGGGCTGGATCGGCGTCGCGTCGTGGAGCCGGGCACGACCGCGGCGGATCTATGCGAAGCTGCTGCCCGACGGCTATTAAACGCGACAAGTCTCGAGCCTGAGGCGATTGACGCTGTGATTTTTGTGACGCAAACGCCGGATTATTCGCAGCCGTGTAATGCTGCGGTGCTGCATGGGCGTTTGGATTTGCCGAAGAGCTGTGCCGCGTTAGACGTGAATCTGGGCTGTTCGGGGTATGTGTATGGGCTGTGGTTGGCGCATATGATGGTCAGTGCGGGCGGCTGTGAGCGGGTGTTGCTGCTTGCTGGGGATACCATCAGTCGAATTGTGAATCCAAGAGACCGGTCGGTGGCGCCGTTGTTTGGCGATGGCGGCAGTGCCACATTGATTCAGCGTAGTAAGTGCCAGAGTACTGCGTGGTTTAGCCTCGAGACCGATGGCAAGGGCTTTGATGCACTGATCGTGCCAGCGGGCGGTCAGCGCACGCCGAGTTCAGTTGAGACGCAGGCCGAGGTGACAGATGAAGGGGGCAACGTGCGTTCGGCTGAAAACCTGTTCATGAACGGCGCGGAAATTTTCAACTTTTCCATCACCGAGGAGCCCAAAGCAGTGCGGGATTTAGTCGAATATGCGGGGTTGGATCTGGATGCGGTGGATTATTTCGTCTTTCATCAGTCTAATCGATATATTCTTAGCAATATTGCGAAGCGCTTAAAAATTGATTTGGCCAAAGTGCCGATGCGGACGGTCGAGCGCTATGGCAACCAGAGCTCGGCATCGATTCCGTCGGCGCTGTGCGGGGAATTACAGGATGTGCTGTGCGGTGCCAAAACGCAGCGCGTGTTGCTGTCTGGATTCGGCGTGGGACTGTCTTGGGCGAGTGTCATTCTTGATATGGCTAAATTGCCAATTTGCGAAATTATTGAAAGTGCGCCAAGTGAATAGAAACTTGTTAGTCAGCAGCGGAGTCAGTATGAGTCTTTTAAATACACCCCATGAGTTTAGCAAAATTTATTGAAAATTTCGAAGAAGCGGTCGAGGACATCGAGCCCGGTTCACTGACAGCAACGACCAAATATCGCGAGCTGGAGGCTTGGGATTCGCTGGCATTTTTAACCGTGATTGCGATGATCGATGCGGAATATGATGTGCGCATAAAGGGAGACGTATTGAAAAACTGTGAGACACTGGAAGCGCTGTATGCGCAAGTCAGTGCATAATTGTACGTATGGGTGGGGCCGATAAATTCAACAATCAACAGATTTTGGTCGTCGGGGCCACAGGTGCGCTCGGCGGTGCGATCGCGCGTCAGTTGAAAGTCGAAGGAGCTGACCTGATTGTCTCTGGGCGTGAGCAAGGAAAGTTAGCTGCATTGACCGCAGAATGTGGCGGCAGTTCGCTGTCGGTGGACTTGAGTGATTCTGCTGGATGTGTGCAGTTGGCCGATGCGGTCGGCGAGTTAGACGGGGTCGTCTATGCCGCAGGCGTGGCTCCAGTGGTTCCGGTGCGTTACCTTAAAGACGCGGATATCGAGGCTTGTTTGAATTTAAATACGACGATGCCACTGCTGCTGATTCGAGAGTTATTGAAAAAGAAAAGACTGAAAACGGGCGCATCGATCGTATGGATGTCTTCCTTGGCGTCTGTTCGAGGCACGGCTGGTTATGCGGCATATGCCGCGAGTAAGGCTGGGCTGGAAGCATCTGCACGCTGCCTTGCGCTGGAGTTGGCACCGAAGCGGATGCGTGTAAACTGTATTGCTCCAGGGATGATTGAGACGGACATGGCGGAAGCAACTGCGGAGCGTATTTCCGACGAGGCACTTGCGGCGCATTTAAAAGCGTACCCACTTGGAGCTGGGCAGCCCGCTGATGTGGCTGCGGCGACTTCTTTTTTACTATCACAAGAGTCTCGTTGGGTGACGGGCATCACTTTGCCAGTTGATGGAGGCTTTTCTATTTAGTTGTGCTTGGTTTTTGATTTAAACGAATATGAAAAAATTGATAATCGTAGGCGCAGGTGGTTTCGGGCGTGAGGTCTATACATGGGCAAAAAGCCACCCGGATTCTGGCAAAGCCTGGGAGGTGGCTGGTTTTATAGATGATGATGCGGCGGCCCTCGATCGTTATAATTACCCCGTGGGTGTGATCGGTCCTTTAGAGACACATCAACCTGCAGAAAATGAAGTCTTTGTCTGTGCGATTGGAGCGCCGATGATTAAGAAAAAAGTCTGTCAGGCATTGTTGTCGCGCTCCGCGACTTTCATTCCACTGGTACATCCATCCGTAATTATCGGAGAAAATATTGAAATCGGGAATGGAGTCGTTCTGTGCCCCCGTGTGACCTTGACTGCCGACATTTCGATCGGCGACTTTGTGGCGATTAGTTGCCACAGTAGTGTGGGGCACGATGCGGTGATTGGCGATTGGGCCACTATTAGCGGGCATTGCGATTTAACGGGGAGTACCCGTCTCGGTACCGGGGCATTTTTGGGGACTGGGGTGCGGATTGTGCCGAGTAAGTCCGTTGGCGATTTTGCGTATGTGGGCGCAGGAGCCGTTGTGATCCGGTCGGTCAAGCACGGTCAGAAAGTCTTTGGTAATCCTGCTCGGGTTTTTTAGCGGGCGTATTGCTCTTTAATCAGCCTGCGCTGTTAGGCCGAGCGCCGATAAGCCATCGAGGATCGTGCTGAATCCCGGTATTGTGTTGAGCTCCTCGAGGCTCTTGTTGCTAGCAAGCCGTATAAAGAACTGCTCTTGGCGCAGGTCTAGGCCGTGATGTTTAATATCAATCAGTGCGCCGAAAATATTATGGCCGCCTTGTTGCTCGTAGCCAAATGCACTTCCGCCGACGAGATGCCAGAAATAGACATTCTGGGAAAGGCCATTTTTTTCGTAGATGCCGAATTCAGCTGGCTCAAATGTGACAGCCTCGTGTTGAAATGGAATGCTGTATTCGCGCCGCATACAGGTCCAGCCGTTTTGCACCCAGCAGGTGTCTGGCGTGTGGGTGCCGGCCCAGCGGTAGGAGGTTTTTCCTGGGGACCAGTAGGCGATGTAGAGGCCGATGGAGGTGTCGTCTTTTTCAAATAATCGAAAGATGGCATCATCGAAGTTGAGGAAGTTAGCGATGCGTACACTGGATTCGGGTGACTCCGCCATGTCCATGTCTTTGATCTTCCAGCCAGAAAGTTCGCTCGGTATAATTTCAGCGAGTGCATCGTGTAGCGTCGCCTCAGGTGGCGGCACAAAAGCGAAATATGCCCGGAGACCGAGGGCGATAAGGAGAATGGCGATGCCAAGCAGTAGAATAAATTTTTTCATTATGGGCTAGCAGATGACAATATAAAAACGGCTTCAACGATAGACTCAAGAGCGCAGATTGCCTCTAAACTGTCGTCGGAAGTAGATGATTCTGCGGAGCGCGTGCCGCCTGCTAGGCTTGCGAGTTAGTCGATCAGGCATTTTTATTGTTTATTGAATCGCACGGACTGTGTAATGCCTACTTGTTTAATCCGCGAATCTCGCTGAAGTCCGACCTCTCATTCTATGCCCTCACTGATCGATAAGTCTGGTAAGATTGCCTATTATGGCCAGGTCTCTTGGGGGAATCTCGTCGATTGGTTGGTCACGTTTTGTCTCGGCGCAATTATTGCTTTGTCGGCGCTGTTGCTTGGAGGGGTTCGGCCGGATACGCATGTGCTGCTTTTGCCGCTGTTCGCTTGTTTGATGGTGTTGCATGGGCTTTGGCTCGCGGTCGAGCGGGAGGAACCAAAGCGCTTGAGTTATGTGCCGGTTTTTTTCCTGCCGTTCGTGGCGTGGATTTGGATCAATGTGACTGGGTTGAGTCCGACTGCGTGGCGTGGTTGGTACGAGCTCATTTATGCGCTAGAGGCGATGATCTTTCTATGGGTATTGGTCAATAATGTGCGAACACGAGCGCATCTGTGGATGTTGATTACGATTGCGATCTCGCCTGCGGCGTATGCCATTTTTATTGGCTTCTATCAGTTTTTGCAAAATCCGTCGAAGCTCGCGAATTCATACGCTGAGTATGTGTTGACGCTGAGCCCCGAGTTTTTTGGGCAAGCGACTGGTTCGTTTGCAGACCCGAATAGCTTTGCGGCCTTTCTGCTGATTCTGCTCCCGGCGCTTTTGATTGCAGGGTTGGTGCCTCGTCTGCCGGTGATTTTACGAGTCTTATGTCTGTATATCGGGGTGATGTTTTTGATTTCGATTTTCCTGACGCAGTTATTTTGGCCGCTGATCATTCTGTTGATTGTGTTGCTGATTTTGCCATGGGCCTGTTTTTTGAAGCCATCGCGCCGTGTGTGGGGCAGTTTGTTGGGTGTGTTTCTGTTAGCGATCGCACTCTTGCCGCAGGCCGTCTTGTCACCGCAATTCAAAACGCGTGCCGTGCAGGCGATGGGCGGCGAAGGCGAGGCGGTTCGTCGGATCTTATGGCAGGAAGCGCTCGATATCACGTTGGATGCTCCGATCACTGGGTCTGGGGGCGGTAGCTTCTCGGTTGAGTTTGAGCAAAGTGGAAGACGATCGTTGGAAAAATTACCGATGACACCGCACAATGATTATCTGTTGATTTTGTCGGAGTATGGGGCGCTTGGCGGCGTGCTGTTTTTACTGCCGAGTTTGTTGGTGCTATGGCGCGCGATTCGGCACTGGCGAGCTGAGCCGGATCGAGTGAGGCTTAAGAGTGGGGAGGGCGCAATCATGCCGCCGACAAAGTTCTTTCTGTCGATTGGTCTTGCCGGGGTACTTTCTTTTGCGCTCTGCATGTTTAGCTCCTTTGTTTTTTATACGCCTGCGCTCACTTTGTATGGTGTGTTGTTCTTTTCGATTCTTATTAAATCGAGTTTTAGGCGGCGTTTGCGCATCCCGCACGGCGGTCGGATGCGGCTTGGGTATTTATGTGTGGGACTCGTGTTGGCGGTTGGGTTTTATTCGATCAGTGCGTCGCGCATTAAAGCGCAGGCGCTTGAGCTAAATGCCCGGCAACGTCTCGACCAAGTGGTTCAACTTGGAATACATCGTTCTGGCAATGGGGATTTGTTGAATGAGGTAATCGAGTTATATCAAGCTGCAATATTGTTGGATCCTGACAATGCGGATGCGTGGATTGGGTTGAGTGCGGCAAGGTGCCAACTTTTTTATAGAAACCCTGCAAATTATGGACAAATCGGGATGCGAGCGTCGAACTTTGCGCAGCGAGCGATTGAGCTGACTGAGACCTACTGGATGGCGTGGGCGCAGCTCGGCATTGCAGAAGGGCTCGTTGGTAATGAGATCGAAGCCGAGGCGGCGTTGACGCGGGCGCTCGAGTTGGCGCCGAATAATGGCAATGCACACTATTATTGGGCGGCCTATTTAAGCCATTTTAGCGAGAGGCGCGTCGAGGCGATCGCATCGGTGCAACGCGCACTCGAAATTAGTCCAAATCATGCTGCTGCTCGTAAGTTACAGCAAAAACTTCGTATTCTATGAGTTCGTCTCTGCGCCAGGTCTTTTCTGTTACGTTTGCTGCTCTATTCGCCGCGGTTACGATGCTTCAAGCCGAAGACTGGATGCGCGGCGCGGCGGTGGTGACGTCTGTGACGGGGGAGGTAATTTTAGAGCAAGTAGGCGGGGAATCGTTACAACTGAACCCGACTGACAGCTTACCGATGGCTGTCTCCGGCTTGCTGCAGATTAGCACAAAAGAGAAGAATGCTGTGTTTCTTAAGACGTCGAATCAGATTTCGATTTATCATGAAGGCGCAGGTTTTTTTGCCATTGAGCGCTTTGAGCAAGATGTTGCCACCTCGATGGATCAGGGCAAAAGCCGGATGATTTTAAATTTTAGGCAAGGATTGTTGGTCGTTGATAATCGTGCCCTGAGTGAGGCTTCTCAGATGATTGTAGTGACTCCGTTGGGACGGATGTCGGTGAAGAATGGCTGGTGGTCGATGGAAGTCGTCTATGACGCACGCAGGCGTCTTTACGACTTCTCAATTAGATGCGCGGATGGGTCCTTGCGGTTCACTGATCTGATGGGTCAGACCTATACATTACGCAGGGGGCAGCGACTGGTCGGTGCGGGCACTTCCGTAAGCGCTTTAATCAAAGTAGCCGAAAGCTCGGCGTCAGAGAATGAGTTGTTTGAAAAGTTTGAGGTGATGCAGGCTGCTACCGAGTTCGATGCGCCTTCTCCCGCAATTTTTCGATCGAAAATGAAGCAACTGAAGCAAGTCAAGAATGCAGTCGAGGAGACTGCGGAAGTACCTAACAGTGGCTCGGCTAAGCGGCCATTGGTGATTGAATACGCGCCGCAATCTGCGCCGGTGACTCCGCATCGTGCACTGATTCGGGCGCCATCGAGTTATCAGGCAGATTTGTTCTAAGGCTTGGCATTCTTAGTCAATTAATACACGTTTAATCTCCTGTGAATCGACTGAAGCAACTCATTTCTTATTGTGGCCTGATTGGAGCATCGATTGGCGTATGGGTATTTCTTTGGTCAGAAGGTGTGTTGGATGGCTTGGAACAAGAAGCGATGCGCTGGCGTTACGAGGTTCGTGGCGAGTTGTCCTCCACGGCGCAGATCATATATGTGGATTTAGATGCAGATACTGTATCTTATATTGGCGCACGACCCTGGGACCGGCAAAATTTCAGTGTGTTGGTGGATGCATTGCTGGGACCTGGCGAAGCGAAAGTGATTGGCTTTGATATTATTTTTTCGATGTTTTCCGGGGGTTCATTGTTGGATTATGGACGAGCTCGCAAAGGAGATATTTCGTTTGGGCAATCGATTGAATATTTTACAGATCAGGTCGTCTTGGCGGCGGCTTATACTGGTACGACTTCGGCGGATGCGGTCCTGCCACTGAGGCGCGATCAGTATGTCGATCCCCGCGAGAATCCATTTCCTGAAGCGCCGTCCTTTCCGATATTAACTGAAGAAAGTGGTCGATTAGGTCTCGCTAATGTCGATGAGGTACTCAGTCAAGGTTCGGTGCCGTATTGGGTGGTGGCCTTGGTCGAGGTCGAGGGAGAACTGTTTTCTCGGCATTTAATGGATGGCAAGCTGCGGCACTTGGTGGATGCATTGAATGAGCCGGAAGTGATTGTGGAGGGGGAGTTGTTGAAGTTGGTGGATAAAGACGGATGGTCGCCATACGTGCTGCCGCATTACACCCATCAGCGCTTGTTTTCATTGGGGCTGGAGATGTTCCTCGCGGCACATGGGTTAGGCAATGAATCAGTGGTGTATGATGGCCATGAGCTATTGATCCGCCGAGGAGATGAGGTCTTTAGGCGAATTCCATTGGATGCATGGGGGCAATCTTTAGAAGTGAATTGGTTTGAAGGCTGGAAACAAAGTGACTTGAGCGAGCATGTCAGTATTCGCGAAGTGCTCGAGCGCGCAAATGCCTTGGGTCAAGCTTCAGAGGGTGGGGATACGGAGCGGGTGCAAGCAGAATTGATGTGGTTCTCGCGTTTTAAAGATAAAGTGATTTTTGTCGGTCCAGTCGATCCGCAGTTGAAGGATATCGCACCGACGCCATTTAATCGCGAGCCAGTGCCGAAAGTTGGGCTGCATGCTAATCTTTACCGTACAATTCAAGACGAGGCATACATTGTCAGGCCGAGTGATGGAGGCAGTGTTGCTTCGATCGTGCTGTTGACATTGTTGGTGAGCGCACTCACGCTTTGGAGTGGGGTTGGGCGTGTATTTACGCGCATCAGTTCGATGGCGGTGGTGTTGCTCTATATCGCCGCGGTGTTCTATTGCTTTTCAAATGGAAATTTTGTGCTCCCGCTGGTCGCTCCGCTTGGTGCGGCGTTGAGTGCTGTGCTGCTGGTGGCGTTACTTAAGTTAGGCTCAGAAGAGTGGCAACGTCGACGAATGAAGACGCTTTTCGGTGCGTATGTGTCGCCGGAACTGGTCGACGAAATGGTCGAGTCGGGGCGCGATCCTGAGCTGGGCGGCACCGAGGCAGAAGTGACGGCGTTATTTTCGGACGTGGAAGGATTCTCTGCCTTTTCAGAGCAGTTGCCGCCCAATGAACTGGTGCCTTTGATGAATGAGTACCTCAGTGCGATGACCGATGCCTTGCAGGCGGAAGGCGGCACACTGGATAAATATATTGGCGACGCGATCGTGATGATGTTTGGTATGCCGTTGCCAATTAAGGATCATGCCGCTCGTTCCTGCGCGGCAGCATTGTGTATGCAAGAACGACACGCTGAGCTGCGTAGCCAGTGGGTGCAGTCGGGGCAATGGCCCGAAGTCGTCGAGCAGATGCGCACCCGCATCGGGATCAACACCGGGGCCGCGGTTATTGGTAATATGGGCAGCCGTGTGCGCTTCAACTACACGATGATGGGAGATTCAGTGAATTTAGCGGCACGCTGCGAAAGCGGTGCGAAGAGTTATGGTGTCTATACTTTAGTGACGGGGGCCACGCTGCGAGCTGCGTTGCCGCACTTGCCTGACTTGTTTTACCGCACATTGGATCGTATCGTGGTGAAGGGGCGCACCGAGCCAGTGGAGATCTTTGAGCTATGGGATCGGACGGTAGAGCGTGGGGCGGCGCTACGCTGCCGTGAGCTCTATGAGAATGGGTTGCAACTTTACTTCAAAGGAGAGTGGGCCGTTGCGTTGGAGCAGTTTGTCGCAGCCGAGCCGCACGAGCCATCCAGCGCGTTTGCGCCGACGACCCCCTCCGCTGTCTTGGCGCAACGTTGTCGTGAATTCATCAAGAGTGGCGGCCCTGACGACTGGGATGGCGCCTATCGGATGCAGACCAAATAGCAGCTTATTTTCACTGTATTTAGCGCAGGGTGTTTTCTGGCTCGGAAGCTTGGTGCATCATCTTTAGTAGAGCGGAGTGGAGCTGTCCACATCGGTGGCCCATGCGTGGATGCCGCCCCCCATGTTGATAACGTTTTCGAAGCCACGGGATTCGAGATAGTGCAGCACATTCATACTGCGCATGCCGTGGTGGCAAAATACTATCAAAGGCCGGTCCAATGGTAGGCCCTCGCAACGCTCGGGAATCTCGTTCATCGGAATGTGCAGGGCATTTTCGATACGACAAATTTCCAGCTCCGAGCCGTCTCGCACGTCGAGAAGGATCACGTCTTCGTTGTTATTACGTAAAATAGAGGCTTCAAGAGCACTGATTTCCTTGTTCATTGGCGAACTTTCATGATGATTGGTGAGCAAATGTCAAAGACCCCTTCCATTATCGTGCCAGCTCGACTGGCTTCCACTCGTTTTCCACGCAAGCTGCTGCATGAAGTGCGGAGCAAGCCGATCATCGTTTGGACGGCCGAGCGCATACGTGCGGTGGCGCCAGAGTTTCCGCTCTATTTTGCGGTGGACGACGATGCGCTTGAAAGCTGCCTTAGTAGTGCGGGCTTCGATGTGGTGCGCACGCGTGCCGATCACCTCAGTGGCACAGATCGTCTCGCCGAGGCCAATGCATCGATTGGTGCGGCCGCAGTGATCAATGTGCAAGGCGACGAACCGCTCGTTACTGGCGAGCAGATTCGTGCCTTGGTGGCGGGGCTCGCAACTGGTGCGGCGATGTCGACTTTGGCGATCCGATTTGAGCGCCCAGAAGACTTTGCCAATCCCAACCAAGTCAAAGTCGTCCGCGATCGATCGGGCATGGCGCTATATTTCTCGCGTTCGCCAGTTCCGTTTGCTCGGGCTGCAGGTGGTACGGTCGATGCGGCATGGCTGGCGGCGCATCCGTGTTACCGCCATCTCGGACTTTACGCCTACGATGCCGATTTTTTGAGTGCATTTTCGACACTTGAGCCTGGCGTTCTCGAAAACATAGAGAAACTGGAGCAACTGCGCGCGATGGAGCACGGCTATCGGATTCATGTCGGCATAACTGATCAACCAACCATCGGAATTGATGCCCCTGAAGACGTTGCTGAGTTTGAAGCGCGTCTGCCAGCTTGACAAAGCGCCCTGCGCACAGCCGTATTCTATCCATGGAGACCGTAAGACCATCCCTCGAAGTCGATCCCGTCAGCCTGCCTGACGTGCGTGGCCACTTCGGCACCTATGGCGGCATGTATGTGCCCGAGACTTTGATGACGCCGCTGTTTGAGTTGACCAAAGCCTACGAGACCGCACGTAAAGATCCCGAGTTTCAAAAAGAACTCGATTTTCAACTCCGAGAGTTCGCCGGCCGGCCGACCAATTTGTATTTCGCCGAACGGCTGACAGCGCACTGCGGTGGGGCTAAAATCTACTTAAAGCGCGAAGATTTGCTCCACACCGGGGCGCATAAGATCAACAATGCTATCGGCCAAGCGCTGCTCGCTAAGCGAATGGGCAAGAAGCGCATCATCGCGGAAACAGGCGCGGGTCAGCATGGTATCGCCACTGCTGCGATGTGTGCCAAGATGGGATTCGAATGCGTGATTTACATGGGCGAGGAGGATATGCGGCGTCAAGCGTTGAACGTTTACCGTATGCGCCTCTGTGGTGCTGAGGTGCGGAGTGTCACCGCGGGGCAGCGCACGCTCAAGGAAGCAGTCAACGAAGCGATGCGCGATTGGGTCACCAATATCCGCACCACGCATTACATTATCGGTTCTGCACTTGGTTCGCATCCCTTCCCAATGATGGTACGCGACTTTCATCGTGTGATCGGTGAAGAGTGTCGCCGCCAGATTATGGAGAAAGAAGGTCGCTTACCGGACGAAATCGCCGCCTGTGTCGGTGGTGGTTCAAATGCGATCGGTATCTTTTTTGCTTTTCTGCAAGATTTGAATGTCAAACTCACTGGTGTTGAAGCTGGTGGCGAGTCAATCACTCGCGGGCACCATGCGGCTCGATTTGAAGGTGGTCAGTTGGGCGTGCTGCAAGGAGCCAAGACTTGGATTTTACAGGACGAGGATGGTCAAATCGATCTGACGCACTCTGTATCTGCAGGACTCGACTACGCGGCCGTGGGCCCTGAGCACGCTTACTACAAGGAGAAAGGCCGCATCGACTTCGGTTATGCGACAGATGCCGAGGCGCTCGACGCGTTCAAGGCGCTTTGCTCGATCGAAGGCATTGTGCCCGCACTTGAATCCTCACACGGCATCGCTTATACCATGAAACGCGCTAGCGAGATGTCGTCTGATCAGATCATCATCGGCAACCTCAGTGGTCGCGGTGATAAAGATGTGCAGGAAGTCGCTCGTGTTCTAGGAGACCAGTAATCACTATTCACTTTCACCGTTCACTCCTCACTGAGTATGCTATTAGTCATCGATAATTTCGACTCTTTCACTTACAATCTGGTTCAATATTTTGGCGAACTTGGGGTCGAGCAACAGGTTTACCGCAACAATGCGATCACTGTGGAGCAGGCGCTAGAGCTGAACCCAGATAGGGTGATGATTTCGCCTGGACCTTGTTCGCCGAATGAGGCTGGGGTGAGCTTGGCGATAATCGCGGCCTTCGCTGGCAAGAAACCACTGCTCGGGGTTTGCCTCGGGCATCAAAGTATTGGCCAGCATTTCGGTGGCAAAGTGGTGCGTGCAGAACGCCTCATGCATGGTAAAACTTCGCCAGTGAAGCACCATAATACGGATATTTTTGCAGGCTTGCCCAATCCGATGGAAGCCACCCGCTACCATTCGCTACTCATCGAGCGGGCGACACTGCCCGATTGCCTTGAAGTGACCGCCGAAACGGACGAAGGCGAAATCATGGGCCTAGCTCACAAAGACCTCCCAGTTTGGGGAGTGCAGTTTCACCCCGAGTCGCTTGCGACGCAAGAGGGCATGAAGGTGCTCGAAAATTTCTTAAAATTGTAAGTGCGTGCACTGTTATTTACTAGTTTCTGTCTTCTGAACTCCGACATCTGACTGCTTAAAATATGCGTTGCCCAAAATGTGCCTCCATTGAGACGAAAGTGCTTGATACCCGAACTGGTAAAAACGAAACCTCGATTCGTCGCCGCCGCGAGTGCCTAGATTGTGGCTATCGCTTTACTACGATTGAGGAAGTGTTGCGCGCCGACCAGCAAGTGGTTAAGCGCGATGGTCGCCGCGAAGATTTCGACCGTGCTAAATTACTTGGAGGGTTAAAGAAAGCCGTCCAAAAGCGGCCGATTGATGTGATGCAAATCGAGATGCTCATCGCTGACGTGCTGGCCTCACTCGAAAAAGAATACGACCACGAGATTCCATCCCAAGCGATCGGGGAGTGTGTCATGCAGCGACTGAAGCACCTCGATCAGATTGCCTATGTGCGCTACGCCTCCGTGTATAAGGACTTTCGCGATCTCACCGAATTGGCCCAAGAAATACTCGATCTGAAGAAATCGACCGAGCATGGCAAAAAGTGACCCAGTCGAACAACTGCGGACGTTGAACGAGGTGCTCGCTCGTACCGGAGCCTCTGCGCCAGATCGTGCTGAACACGCCCGCCGCGCGCTCGACTTTTTCAGTCAAGAGCAAGATAGTGAGTTGATTGAAGTTTCGCTGAGCGACTGTGCCAATCGCCTCGCGCGCTTACACTTTGGCGCGTCGGAGGAGAGCGAGTTGGCCTTTGCCCATTGGCACGTGCCATCGGTCGAGAATTTTAGCCCGCTATGGATTCGTCTGGCGATTGTTGGGGAAATGAAAAAGCTGGCTGGTCGCCGCGCCGCGTTGCTACTTGTCACGGGTCTGCGCGAAGCCGTGTGCCCCGATGGCGCGTACTGGACCAAGAAACGGCAACAACAATACGACCGCGTCCGCGGCTGGATCGATGAACTCGCCTGCGCCTGGGCGATGCGCGGCTCGCAGTTACAAGTCGTCGTCTTGTAGGATTGAATGTGAGACAGGCATTACTGCCTGTTGTCTTATTGTCTTTGGTCGGCCTCTGCCGTAGCGAGATACAGGAATGTCTGAAGTTTATAGGCATCTTCTTCGGTCGCTCTACTTGCGTCTGAACCATTCAACTGCTGGTTAAACCGTCCGTTCCCTACCGTCACTAGAGTTCGCGGAGGACGCGGAGGGGGTGGTTTGAGCAAAAAAGAGTGTATTGCGCGTGAGAATCTGAACAATTGGCTAACTTGAATCTCATTTATCTCAAGATCCCCGCGTCCTCGGCGTTCTCAAGCGGAGCGGGCGGTTAATTTTACGTATCCTAAGTTAGAGGCTAGAGATGTGTATAAAGAACAGACAGGAATGTCTGTATCACAAAACCAAAATGAAGGGGTATACCCTTCGGACTCGTTTTGCATCGAAACTCTACTTACTGTTTTCTCCATGAGCACACTATTCGAAAAAATTATCGCCCGCGAGATTCCTGCCAAGATCGAATACGAAGACGGTCAATGCATCGTTATTCACGACATCGACCCGCAGGCGCCGACTCATTTCCTCGTAATCCCGAAGCAGGCGATTCCTCGTGTAGCCGAGGCGCAGCCTGAGGATGCGGCACTTCTCGGGCATCTTTTACTCACCGCAGCTTCGGTTGCGAAGTCGCTTAACTTGAAGAGGGGCTTTCGCATCGTGATCAACAACGGCAAAGACGGCGGTGAAGCTGTGCCGCACCTGCACGTGCATGTGCTTGGTGATCGCGCGATGGCGTGGCCTCCGGGCTGATTCAATCGCCTTGTAGCACGTGCAAGTTTGCCATAGAGATGCCGCTGAGCATGGCGCCGATGATGCCGAGGAAGCCTTGGTCGGTGCCGGCGAGGTAGACGTTGTCTAAATGCGTACGACCGTTCTTTATCTTGTGCGGTGCGCCGTAAATTGCGCCGTTGATATGTCCGGTAAACTTGCGCACGGTGCGCGGGGTGAACATGTCGCTGGCGATGCGGGCGGTGTCGAGGCTGAGGCCATTCTTTGGTGCGGGTAAGATGCCGAGGGCGACGTTTTGTAGTGCTTGATACCAGTGCGTTTTTTGAGCAAGGTAGTCGGTGTCACTGAGCGCGCACCATTTGTCGTGGTTGGCCATTGCGGTGATGCGCAGGAAGCCTTCGTCGAGTTTGCGGCCGTTGCCGTATTGATAGTTGTTGGGGAAGCAAATGACGCCGCTGGTTGGATCGACTAATTCGTCTTTGACAGCTGCGTAATGGAAGCGTTCGCGGGTGTTGAAGAAGATGATGGTATCGTCCCAGCCAAAGTCGGTGGGTTGCTGGCCGAGTGCGGTGATCGTTTCAGTAAAGCTAAGCTGGCCGATATTGTCGCTGCCTGCGTCGCTCGGTTGGTCATCGCACATACGAGTGGTTTCGACCACGCCGGCGGTAGAGATGATCTTGTCGGTGGTCAGTACGGCACCGTTGTCGAGCTCAACCGCGTTAGCTTTGTTGCCGCTGGTATGGATCTGCTTGATGCCGCACTTCATTTTACGAATGCCGCCGAGTGAACGGTATTTGTCCTGCAAGAGCTTGATGATTACGCGCACGCCGTCGAACGGACGGGCAAAGCCCTCGAAAAAAAGCGAGCGAAACATGATGCAGAACTGTCCGTAGTCCATATCGTGCTCTTCAGCGCTACCGTAATACATGACGGGGCAGAAGATCATATCTTCGAGCAAGGGATCGGAAATATGGCGCTGCACTGCTGCGCGCGCGGAGGCGGGGATGGCGCCGAGGTTAAAGGCGTCGAGGGTGCGCACCTCTTCGGCGAGGGCGCGAAAGCCATCGATCTGCTTGGGGAAGGCGCGGGCGACTTCAGCTTCAAATAGGGCGAAATCGTTGCTGAATTGTAGATCGCAGCTAGGGAAGACGATACGTGAGCCATTTTGCTGGCAGAGGTCGAGGGCATCGTAAGGGATGCGCAGTTGGCGAAGCAGCTTGGTGAGAGGGGTGCCTTTGGTGCCTTTGGGTACAAAGTTGGTCATCGCGTGCAGGCCGACATCGTATTTGCGCCCTTCGATGCTGTAGAATGAGTTGAGCCCGCCGCTGGCATTGTGCTTCTCTAGGATGACGACGTTCTTTCCTGCGAGCGCGAGGCGAATGCCCGCGGCCATACCAGCCATGCCTGCGCCGATGATGACGACTTCGAAGTGTTGCTGGTCTAGTGTGTTGGTTTTCATCGGTAGGGTGGAGGAAAGCGTTCTGTCGTTTTCGAGTCAAGGTGCGGAGTGCGAGTTACAAAGTTAGTAATTCTGTTAGATTGTCGCGTGTTCCAGATACAACGAAACACAGGCAAGTCGCCTGTGTTACGTGGAGGCGCGACCGGAGTCGCCTAAATTATGCGTTGAACTTGGGAGTCAAGTAAGCTGCGCAGGTCGCAAGCGAAGCGAGCTCTGGGTAGTCCGCTTCGGGCACCTCGATATTGTGCTGCTTGCGCAGCTCCATCACGATATCAAGAAAGTCCATCGAATCGAGGTCAAGTTGATCGCGTAGATTGATCTCCGGCGTGATGTTAGAGGTATCCTCATCAGGTGCAATTTCTGCGATGATATCGATGACGATTTGTTTTACTTGGTCTTCTGTCATTTTAAAAATGGATAATAGTTATAGCTGATTGGTCGCTTAGTTTTCGAACTTACGCACAATAAGTGCGGAGTTAATACCAAGCATTCCAAAGGAGTTGTTGAGGATAACTTTCACCGCGTCAACCTTGAGTGGTTGATTTATGACGAGATTTGGTAGAGCGCATTCGGGATCGAGGTCTTCGACGTTGATGGTCGGGTGGATGATGTTGTCCTTAAAGGAGGGTAGATTACCTGCGAGTTCTAGCGCTCCGGCGGCGCCCATCGCGTGGCCGATGAAGCTCTTGGTGTTGTTAATATAGGTGGTGGGGCAGTCGGCGAATACTTCGCGGATCGCCTTGCACTCCTGAATGTCGCCCATCGGCGTGGATGTGGCGTGGGTGTTGACGATGTCGACGTCTCCAGGCTTTATGCCAGCGACTTTCAGCGCCGCGTGCATGCACTCGGCTTGGCGCACAGGATCGGGAAGGACGTAGTCACCCGCATCCGAATTGATCCGGTAGCCGATGATCTCCGCGATGATGCTGGCGCCACGGGCCTGCGCATCTTCGAGGCGTTCGAGTACGTAGATCGCGCCACCTTCGCTGACGACGATGCCATTACGCGTCTTGTCAAAGGGGCGGCTGGTCTTATTGGGATCAGTTTCGTGCGTGCCGAGTGCACCCTGGCTCTTGAAGCCTGCGAAGATTCCGAACGATTGAATACTCTCACTAACGCCACCAGCGAGGGCGACATCGACTTCGCCGAGTCGAAGCATCTGCAAGGCTTGGATAAGGCCGGCATTCCCAGCAGCGCAAGCGGCGCCGATAGTATAGTGCGGACCGGTGATCCCCATGTTGATGGTGACTTCGCCCGCAGGGTTGTTCGCCACGGTACGGGGATTGTGGTGGTGCGTCCAAAAGCGTGTGTCATAGTCGAACTTGGAGATGTTATACACTTCGTTCTCGGTCTCTACATTGCCGTGCTCGGTGGTACCGACGTAGACGCCAATGCGGCTCTTATCAAAAGTCTCAAAATCGAGGCCACTGTTATTGATCGCTTCGTGGGCGGAATAGACCGCGATACTGCCTGCTCGAGTGCCGACGCGCAGCTCTTTGCGAGTCTGGTATTTCTTAGGATCGAAGTTGCACACACCTGCTGGGACCTTACCCATGTAGCGCATGTCAATGCTTTGAACGCCAGCGACCCCAGCGAGGAGATTCTTGCGATATTCCTCGAGAGTGTTGCCGTTTGGCGAGGTCAGGCCCACGCCCGTGATGACTATACGCGACTTGTGCATAAATAAGGAGACATTCTTACCATCTTTGGTGGTGTGACTGTCAACAGTGTAAAAGTCTCAAAAGACAGCAAATCAAGATCCCCCTTTATTTGGCTTCGTTATTTTAGGAGATTCGAGCCGCTGCATGGGGCAAAACCGCTTAATTTTTAAGCGCTGAGTTAATCTTTGCAATTTGCACGAAAATTGCTTTAGCTTAATCATCTTAATGGCAATCACAGGCTCAGTCTCCAAGGCTTTCGCTCATGCGGAAGAGACTCCGGTGTCGGAGCGTGACCTCGACTGGTCAGTTGTGCAGAGCGTGCAGGCCGGCAATGTCGGGGCCTTTGACCAGTTGGTGCAGAAGTATCGCGAGCACATTTTCTCTGTCATTTATAACATGACGAGTAATCGTGAAGACGCCTCAGACCTAACGCAGGAGACTTTCATCAAGGCCTTTCAGGCGATTGCGCGCTTCAAGGGAAAGTCCTCGTTCTTTACTTGGATTTACCGCATTGCGATTAATACCACGAATACTTTCCTGAAAAAGCGAAGCCGCCGTCGTTATATAAGCTACGAAAATATTAATGAGGAAGTGACCAGTTCGGAAATATTCGAACGATTGACGGCGAAAAGTCGCAGCGAAAAAGGCGCGTTGGTTCATGAGCTGCAGGAAA
The DNA here is from genome assembly GCA_002292345.1 of Opitutia bacterium UBA977. Lineage (GTDB taxonomy): Bacteria > Verrucomicrobiota > Verrucomicrobiia > Opitutales > Coraliomargaritaceae > Lentimonas. The sequence continues at coordinate 32,220 of DBBT01000132.1, forward strand.
AATTGAACGATTCCTTGCAGAAATTGTCTCCTAAGCATCGAACTGTTGTTGTTTTACATGAAATCGAAGGCCTCAGCCATAACGAGATCGCGGAAATCACTAAGACCACTGTCGGCACCGTGCGCTCTCGTTTGCACTATGCGAAACAGCAACTCCAATCATATTTAAAGGACTATATTAGTTAACCCCGAGCAATTATTACTGACTCATTATGGCTAAACTACCTCCAAAGCGTCAAGCTGACATCAAGCTAGAAAATCTCCTTCGATTGAAGCGATTTGAACGTCCCTCCGATCAATTCTGGAATGAATTCGACCGCGAGTTGCATCAACGTATGCTGCAAACGTTGGTCAAGAAGGACCCTTGGTATTTACAGGTGATGCATGTGTTTTCGGGCCGCATCTTGCAGAGTACTGCGATTGCCGTAGCTGCCGTTTTGGTCGCGATGATAGTCGTGCGGCCAGCTTTTCAGTCAACTAAGCTGCCTATTGCTGTCGCGCAAGCTCCGGCAGATGACGAATTTGATGCGTCCATTGCAATCGCAATGACAGAACTGACGCTTGCCGAGGCGACAAGTTTGCCAAATTACGATAGCGATGTGATTTCAGCTGAAGCGACATCGGATGAAGTTAATTTCGTCCGTGATTTCGGAATGGAGCAGATGCGGGTCGCGTCGTATGATGCCACTGCGTACTCGACTGATTCCGCGCAAGCGCGGGTAGCATTTGCATCGGCTGGCGTGGCGAGCCTCGTTTATTAGTTTGTTTGCTATGCTCAAACTTGGGTGGATTACGCTTCTTTTAACTGCTTGCTCGATGCCTGTGTGCGCAGGTCCGGCAGATGCGCTTGCCTTGCAGCAGCGCTTGGTTCAGGTCTTTGAGCAGAATAAAGATGCAGTCGTTCGAGTGAAGGCCGCTTACCGTGGGCCTGACGAGGGCGGTAAAGCGCAAGTGATGCTACGGGTTGGCACGGGTTTTTTTATTAGCAACGAGGGGCATGTGCTGGTAAGTGCCAGCCGAGCTGCGGGCGCGAGTCGCGTGTGGGTCGAGCATCAGGGTAAATCCTATGCGACCGAGGCGATCGGCCATGATCGGGTGACCAATGTTTCGGTCTTACGCGTGTTGGAGTTGCCTGAGGAATTTTCAATTATCACCTTGGATACCAATGTGGCGCAACCTCGGCTGGGCGCGATTGCAATTGGGATTACTTGTCCACTCGATTTTGAACCATCGCCTTCGATGGGGCTTGTGACTGGCATGGATAAAAAACTGGGCAACAGAGTGTTTCCGACGGAGTACATTCGCACTTCAATTTCAGTCGATGCGGGGCAGGGCGGTTGCCCAATTTTGGATGTCAATGGCCGCTTTATCGGCATGTCGGTGGCATCCATTGCGGAGCTGGATGCTTCTTACTGTTTACCCGTCGCTGCGTTGGCGCGGGTGCGCGACGACCTATTGTTTTCGGGGCATATCATCCACAGCTGGATGGGTTTCGAAGTGGCGGAAGAGTTGGGCTCGGATACAATCAAGGCAGTCTATCTGTCCACCGTGATCGACGGTGCGCCAGCGCACCAAGCAGGTTTGTTGCAGGGGGATCATCTTGTTTCGATTGCTGGATATACAATCGATAATGTATCTGATGTGCCAGGCGCTGTGTTTTTTACGCGGGCGAATCAATTCACCACGATTGAGGTGCTGCGCGGGGATGAGTTGATGGAGTTTTCCGTCAAGACCTTACCGCGACCAGAGGTAAGTCCAGTTATTCAACATGCCTCTGCCTCGACAACTGAGCAATCGAACGAGTCTGCGGTTGAGCGAGTGTCAGCTGTTGTGCCATAGGCAGTCGACCGTAACGACACTTGGCTGCAATGACTATGAGCATCCTGCTGTGCTGGTGGGCTTTTGACTGCGACTAGCTGCTGCCATGAATGCCCGATGAGACCGCTGCAGGTCTATGCTTGATGTAGTGGCAATGTCGCCACTTCTAGCGCGATATGATTCCCGCGCAGATCGACGAACAGTGGCGCATCTTTAGCTATGGTAGCGACGATTGCGCTACCGATTGGGCAGCCAAGCATGGGCGAGAGCGTGCCGGAGAGCACTTGGCCGACGCCGGCGCCGGCAGCATTAACGACGGGCGTGCCTTCGCGGGCAATGCGGCGGCCTTCGAGTTTAAAGTGAATCACGCGGCGCGGGATGCCGTTCTCCAGCTGCTCACTCAGTGCATTCTTGCCGATGAAGTCGTCCTTTTGAAGCTTTACGGTCCAATCAAGGCTCGCCTCCAGCGGAGTAATCGAGTCGCTAAGTTCATGTCCATAGAGTGGATAGCCAGCTTCGAGACGTAAGCTGTCGCGGCAACCTAGGCCACAGAGTTGCACGCCGAAAGGCTCGCCTTTACTGATGATTTCGCGGGCGAGTGCATCAGCGGCTTTAGGTGAGAGGTAGATCTCGAAGCCGTCTTCACCAGTGTAGCCAGTCCGGCAGACACGTACTTTTTCACCGGCGAAGGGTACTAGCAGGTGCCAAAATCTTTTAAGCGTATCAATTGATTCGAAGCCAATGGCTTGCATGATTGCGGCGGCTTTTGGCCCCTGCAGCGCAAGGAGGGCATAATCGTCGGAGTGATCCTCGATCTGCACGTCGAGGTTCCAGCGCTCCGATTGTTTAAGGAACCAACCAAAGTCTTTCTCGATATTACCTGCATTCACGCAGACGAGGAAGGTCTCGTCGCCAGTGCGGTAGACGATCAAATCGTCAACCACGCCGCCATCGCTGGCGCACATCGGCGAGTAAACCGCTTTACCCACTGGTGCTCCCGCAATCGAATTGACCAGTAGTTTGTCTAGAAACAGCGCGGCATCGACACCAGTAACTAGAAACTCTCCCATATGGCTGACGTCGAACAGGCCGGCCGCGGTGCGCACCGCTTTATGCTCTTCGAGAATGCTGGTGTATTGCACGGGCATGTTCCAGCCGCCGAAATTGACAAAGCGGGCGCCTTGCTCGGCATGAAAGTCGTGTAGTGGAATGTGTAGAATGTCGGACATTAAAAGTGCTGGTGATGAGTTGTTTGTGCCAATTAAAATAGGTGGTGGTATAGAAAATTTGGTAATTCGTGTAAAGAAACTTGCGAAGAAGAAAGAGTCGGGTTGTCTGAACAGTTTATCTCATCCAGTAGCAATGAATGCTTATTTTTGTTCGTTGTTAAGCCTCAGTTTCTTTAAAATGCAAAATACTTCCGTCGATCAGCGCGAACACGCGCGCCACTACATTCCAGCGAGCGATGCAGATATCGATGCGATGCTGAAAACTGTCGGCAAGGCGTCGCTTGACGAGCTCTTTAGTCACATTCCGGCAGACGTCAAATTCGAGGATGGTGTCGCGCTGCCCGATGAGCTCGGCTACGAAGACCTGTATACCCGTCTCGAAGAAATCTCGAAGATGAACCGCATCGGCACCAGTTTTCTCGGTGATGGTGTGTCGGACTTTGTGCCGTCGCCTGTCGTTGGGCCGATCTGTGATATTCGTAATCTGACCACGGCTTACACACCGTATCAGCCTGAGCTCAGCCAAGGCACTTTGCTCGCTCACTGGATCTATCAATGCTCGATGGCGCGTTTGACCGGCTTCGAAGCGGTCAATGCATCGCTCTACGACCGCTCTACTTCAATTTTCGAGGGTATTTGTGCTGCGATTCGTATGGGGCGGGGTAAATCGGTGGCGCTCATTCCTGAAACCTTGTATCCTGGAGATATTGAAGTGCTCGAGACTCTAGCAGAAGGCACTGAAGTGGAGTTGATCCGGGTAGCAGTCGAAGCTGCGTCGGGTTTGATCGACCAAGTCGCATTGCATGCTGCGGCTCAAGCGGCGGGCACGCGTCTTGCGGCAATTGTGTTTCCGCACGTCAATACTTTTGGCCTAATTGAGGCCGTGGATGCCCTGACTGATTTGGCGGTTGAGCTCAAGGTGAAGAGTATCGCGGTGATTGATCCAATGCTGCTTGGTCCTGGTGGGCTCAAGGCTCCTTCTGAGTTCGGTGCGAATGGCGTCGATATTATCGTCGGCGAGGCACATCACTTGGCATTGGCGCCGAATTTCGGTGGCCCAGGCCTCGGTTTGTTTGGTGTACGTTTTTCGGCTAAAGATCGTGCCGGCGTGCGTGCTGCACCGGGTCGATTCATTGGCAAAGCCAAGGATAGTTCAGGACGCGACTGCCGTGTGGGCGTGCTCTCCACTCGCGAGCAACATATCCGTAAGGATAAGGCCACGTCCAATATTTGCTCCAATCAAGCTTTCGTCGCGACATTGGTCGGCGCTGCGCTTCTCGAGCGCGGTGATTCTGGCCTCGAAGCAATTCTAGCTGGGCTACGTGCGCGCCTAGCTGAGGCGGTTGAGTGCTTAACTGTATTCGACGGCGTTTCGCTCGCGTTCCCGAACTCTACGTCATTTCATGAGGTCACATTTGAACTCTCAATACCTGTCTCTGAGGTGCTGACAAAGGCGCGCGAGAGCGGGATCCTTGCCGGGGCAGACGTTTCCAGCCGCGTAGCTGGTGATCGCCAACTACTGAAGCTTTCGTTCTCTAATCGTGAACAAGCGATTTCCGAGCTGGTCGCTGTGTTTGTCGATATTTTTGGTGCTGCCTGCAGCGCTGAGCCTGCTGCTCTATTGGCCGTGGCCGACCAAGATGCGCGTCAACAAGCCCCAGGTTTGCCAACGTATACTGCCGAGGAGGTAATAGCTTACTACAAGCGCTTAGGTGATCTCAATGTTAGCCCAGACGACGGATGCTATCCGCTCGGCTCGTGCACGATGAAGTATAATCCGAAGGTTAACGACTGGGCTGCGGGATTGCAGGGCTTTACCGATGTTCATCCGCAAGCACCGGTGGAAGATGCACAAGGCTGCCTCTTCGTACTGTATGAGATTCAGCAATGGTTTAAAAATATCACCGGCCTAGCTGCGGTGACGACTCAGCCACTTGCGGGTGCTCAAGGTGAGTTGGTCGGTCTGAAACTTTTTCAAGCCTATCACCGTGACCGCGATGAAGTGCGTGATGTGATTTTGATCCCGAGCTCTGCGCACGGCACCAACTTTGCCACTGCCACCATGGCTGGCTTCGCGGGCAAGCAGGGCAAGATCGTTTATCTCGACGCCGATATTGAGGGTCGCGTGCTCAACCAGCATTTGGATCGCTGCATTGAAGAATACGGTAACCGTATCGCCGGTGTGATGATCACCAACCCGAATACCAGTGGCATTTTCGAGACATCATTCAAGCAAATCGCGGAGAAAGTCCACGCTATCGGCGGCCTTGTCTATATGGACGGCGCGAACATGAATGCAATCGCTGGTTGGGTCGATCTCGGTGCATTAGGAGTCGATGCGGTGCACAATAATCTGCACAAGACTTGGACTATTCCGCATGGCGGTGGTGGTCCCGGTGACGCGATTGTTGCGGTGAGCGAGCGCCTCACGCCGTATTTGCCCGGCTATCAAATTGAGTTTGATGGTTCGCATTATCAACCTGTGCGTGCGCCGAAGTCGATAGGCTCGTTTCATCGCCACTGGGGCAATTTCGCCCATAAGATTCGTTGCTACACCTATTTGCTGCGCCTCGGTCGCGAAGGGGTGCGGCGCATGTCGGCGGTGGCGGTCTTGAGCGCGCGTTACTTACAAGCACAACTCACCGACGATTACGCCTTGTTGCCTGCGGGGGCAGATAGTGAACCGCGCATGCACGAGTTCATTCTTACCTTGAGGGAGGCAGATTTCGGCCTGCTCGATTCGGTCGGTCTGCGTAAGACCGATGCCGCGCCGCGCATTGGCAAGCTGTTCCTTAATTTTGGTTTTCATGCTCCGACAGTCGCCTGGCCGGAGCCATTGGGCCTTATGATTGAGCCGACTGAAAGTTACACTAAGGCCGAGCTCGATCGCTTTGTCGAAGCGGTGCAGGCGATCATTAAGTTGGCGAAGGAGCATCCCGGTGTACTCAATTCCGCTCCGCACTTTACGCCGATTGACCGCGTTGAAGAGGTCGAGGCGAATCGCGATGTCTGCCTCTCTGAATCCCTCGACACCTTACCTGTAATCAACCCTGCCCGTGTTTCGACCAAGGAGTTGGCAAAGCTCACGGTGCCGGAAATTTATGCTAAGATCGTCGCAGAGTTGTAAGAAGTTGCCATGAAGAACTCCTGTCTTGCGACGGAATAAAAGGAGTTTGCACCTACCGAATTCGAGGCTTTCCCAATTATGCTCAACCCGTTATTCTGTTCTGCATAATGAATGAAATAATGGCACTTTTTGTGGGCATCGGTCTGGCTGCGGCCTGTGGCTTTCGTGTATTCGTCCCTCTCTTTATCACTAGCCTCGCGGCCAGTGGGAATCTGGAAATATTTGGTGAAGTGGATGTTCAGGCGATGCTTGGCGATCAAGAGTGGCTTGGTAATCCATGGGTAACGCTTGCCCTCGGAATCGCTACTGCGCTGGAGATTGGTAGCTACTATATCCCGTTGTTGGATAATGCTCTCGATACGGTGGCGACGCCTGCTGCTGTGGTTGCTGGTACGTTTATTACTGGAACGATGATGCCGGACATTATTGGTGATGGCTCATTCAAGTGGATTGCAGCGACTATCGCAGGCGGCGGCACGGCTGGACTCGTTCAGGGTGCGTCAGTGATTACACGCGGCACATCGACCGCGACGACTGGCGGTATCGGTAATCCGCTAATATCGACCGCCGAACTTGGCGGCTCGATATTGACGGCAGGACTGGCGCTCTTAGTGCCAATCCTAGCAGGTGTCTTGGTGCTGATCCTCATGTATTTCGTGATCTGCACGATCGTCCGCTTCATTAAGAAACGCTCGCAGATGCCTAAAATTGATGGCGCGGCAGGCTGAGTTTGGCATCGACCCCCGTGACGACGGAGGCTACATCTGTAGAGTGTCGCCTCGATCGTGAGATCGGGGAGCATTGGCTGAGTCGCTACACCTGCTTCGGATACTCTCCGCTTGCGATTAGTTCAGCGATGCTAGCTTGCACCACGGGCTTGTCGTCAGGATAAGTCACACCAAACCAAGCGCCGTCGGTCTCGATGACCGCGCACTCGGTTTGTTCGGTCTGAATCAGGGCATCAATCACAGTCGGGATGTAACACTCCGACTTCATTTCCTGTCCGTGTGTTTCGAGGAATTCGATAAATAAGGCCTCCAAGCTCGGGAACAGTGCCGGGGTAAAGCCCCAGAAATTCATTGAGACGATGGCTTCTGGTGCGATCTCCACTGAGTCGCCTGCCAAATTGTCGCCGCGCACGCTACCGTCCGCTCCGCGGGAAATCGTACAATGTTCTTCGACGGTCTGCAGCGCGCCGCGTTCGACGCGGCAGATGCCGCGATTCACGCAGCCGTGCTCGGAGAGGGTGTTCTTTAGCGGATAGCCAACCATGCAGGTGCGCAGTCCAGCAGCGTCGGGGCTGAGTGCAAAATACTGCGACAGTTTTTTGTAGGCGTCTTGGCCGTAGAAGTCGTCGGCGTTGATCACAGCGAAGGGGGTGTCGATTTCGTTCCGGGCGGCGCGCACTGCATGGGCAGTGCCCCACGGTTTTTCGCGGCCTTCAGGAACGCTGAACCCGTCGGGTAGATCAGCCAAGTCTTGAAACGCATAGGCCACTTCGATGCGACTCTCGAATTTATCGCCGATTGCGGATTTGAAATCGTCTGCGAAGTCGCGGCGAATGACAAACACCACTTTGCCGAAGCCTGCGCGGATGGCATCGAATACGGAGTAGTCGAGCACGGTTTCACCGCTCGGGCCCATCGGGTCGAGTTGCTTGAGGCCGCCGTAGCGGCTGCCCATTCCGGCTGCGAGAATCAAAAGTGTCGGTTGCATGGTAGCTGTGTTTAAGCGCTACTGAGCAAAGCGCAAATGCGATTTACCTTTGAGTGCCATCAATTGATCGAGGCTTAATCGTGAACCTAGGCTCTTACGCATTATTTGCGTCGTATCAATTGAGCGTATTGTCTGAATTCGCGACCTATCTAAAAACGCCGCAGCCACGTTGATTCAGTGAGTTTGAGTCGGCAGAGTCTGCGGGTGATTCTTGCCCGGCTCTGATTTGGCTACCGCAGAATGCGGGTTTTAATTTTAGTCGGAAAGTAATGATTGCTAGGCCATCTCCGTCAGAACTCCACCTGTGGAAATATTTGAGTTGTGTACATGGCGAGTGAAGTCAGCTCTTCAGCGGGATGATGACATTTTGACGCACAATAGGAGCGTTATTAAAATCACTTTAATGCTATTTTGTAAATAGTTACATAGATCATCTAATTAAGTTTGCTATGTATAGGTCCCGAGCTAGAAGTGCTATACCGCTTACAGGTAGTTGAGTCTTTTAGCGGTGATAATTGGCGCACTGGCGGATTATTTAAAGTGAAATAAAAAGTAGTAGGAATAATTTATATGGAAATAGTGTCTATGGGTTTGGTGATAATTGGTGTGACAATAGTGCTCGCTGGAACCATCTTTTTTTTGATAGAGAGCTTTCGCGCAAGTGTTTGGTGGGGGCTCGCGTGTTTGTTGTTATTTCCAGTTCAATTGGTCTTTTTGATCAGGTATTGGGGTGCAGCGAAACATCCATTTCTCATTCAAATGCTCGGCATCCTCTGCATTCTGGCCGGTCCTATTCTTGCTGGGTATGACGCGCTACCCGTGGTGTGGTAGTTGAGTTTTGATCGACTGATTTGTTTGAAGACCTGAGCGGCAGCGGGGTACAACTCAAAGTGGCAGAGTCCGCGGGAGATCCGAGCTCTATCAATGGAGGTGGGTGGCTTATTGGCCAGATCGATTTGTAGTTCGGCGCCTGTATGCTGCTCCCCGATCTTATGATCGAGGCCAGGTCGGACCCGCGTCGTCGCTACAAACTACGCATCAACTCAGTATAGATATCTTCGATTGTGCGCAGTGCTTCGAGGCTGGCAATGATGAGTAGCCACGAGAGGAGCAGCACGATGACGGTCAGGATCGCTTTACGCTCGGTGTCCCAGCGCGGATTCCACCAGATGAGTGGCAGTGCGAGCGGGCCGGCGCAGAGCAATGCAATAACGACACTGGAGGTGTTGAAATACCATTTACCCTTGGCGGGCGGGTCCGTTGGAAGCGCGGGATGGCGCATGGCACCGTCGAGAAATTCGCCGCAATGCTTGCATTTGATGGCGTCGTCTTGGATCTCTTCAGCGCAGTAGGGACAGTTTTTCATGGGAAGTGGATGGCTCAACCACACGCTCGTTTTGTTGTGAAGTAGGAAAAAGTGACTGGAGACGGCGTGAGATAAGGATTTGCGGCCTGAGGGGAATAGGTTCTTTTTGCGAGTGGTTCAGCTTGCGGGTAATAGCTTTTAGTTACAGTATAATTATCCGCTTGGCGAGCTAGGGGTTCTTATTTCTAACTCAGGTCT
>DBBT01000118.1 GCA_002292345.1 Opitutia bacterium UBA977
GATGGTGTACGCGCAATCGCCGTCTCTGGCATGTCGCCTAGCATGGGCAATGACTCAAAGCCGTTCACGTCGCCATGTGTGTCAACGTCCACCACGCAAATGCCGGATGGATCAAGGGAAATTCCGATGTTTGCAGTCGGCTTGTCCGTCCACCACTTCTTAACCTGGTCGGCGTCAATTGTGGCTTGCTTGAACCCACCGGCCACCATTGGCGCCTTGCCTCCAGGTTGCAATGGAAACACGTGCCAGCCTTTTTCAATGTATTGTAGTGCTGTGTTTAGCATGATGTTTTCAGTTTGTAGTTAATGACGTGAAGGGTGTTTTGTACTAGGTCATCAAGCGCGATGTCTCCGTCGGCCGTGTGCATTGCCATTTGAATTCCAGCCGGCATGGGCATTTCGCTAATGTGCTCCCCTGTGTAGGTGACGCCGACACGTTTGACATCTATTAGCATGCCACCATTGCGCAGAATCCAGTGCGCCTCGTTTTGAAATCGGCAGTCGTCAATGAATATAACGGTGTCGCGGTTGTCATATGTAGCTACCTCCATGGCTCGCCCGATTTGCTGCTCCATGGACCATAACCAAACGTCATCGCCCATATACCTGCGCCCCCACTCGGTTCCGAGGGTCTGCAATAGTTTGCGTGGCGTGATGCCCAGGCCGGGAATCTCCTCGTGCTTGAGTGTTGGATCGTTCAGGCGCTGCGGATCGACGCCCATTGCAACGGCCATGACGCGCAAGGGTTCCGCAAAGGAAAGCACCACGGCGTTGACGTTTGGTTTTGCACGTAGTGCTAGGAGTTTGGCAAGGGTAGTCTTTCCGACCCCTTTCGGGCCGACAAGGCCGACTATTTTTATTGAATTATGCATAATTTGAGAAGTTTTTTGTGTATGGTTACTAGACACGATTTAAGGCTTGGTGCAATACACCTAGGTTAAAAGTAGGTCTAATTATACAAGTGAAAGCATCCCCTGCGCTTTGACGTTCTTCAGATTGCCGCAAGCCTGGTCAGCATAACTTTGTTTCAGTTCGCTGCCGACAAACTGCCGACCAAGTGACAAGGCGCCGAATCCCTCAGATCCGATGCCGGTAAATGGTGAATATACCAGATCGCCAGGGTTCGACCAAAGCTCGATGCCGCGTTCGATGACATCCAACTGCAAAGGGCAAATATGCTTCTCGTCGGCATTATCCCGCGCACCATTGCGATTGAGCACGCGCCCCTGGTCAACGGTCATCCATACTGGCGACGCCACTTCCTGCCACCAGTCCACGCTGTAATCCTCAGGCGACTTTGTGACCGGCTCCGCTGACTCGCCCGGTGCACGGAAAACGAGCAAGTAATCCGGCACGCCGACGCGGCTCGATGAGCTGTCCTTTTTCAATGTCTTATAAAGCAGGCCGTGCGCCTTGGTGCGCTGCATCTCGGTGACTGGTGACTTCCAAATCGTGATTCGCGAATGAAAGAGAAAGCCGTGCTTCCAAAATGCGCGGATAATCTCGCCAGAAAAGTCCTGCAACTGAATGCTGCCGTGCTTCCATTTCGTCGAAAGCAGATCGACACAATGCACCGCCACCTCGCGCCCTGGGATCATAATGCGCTTCATCTCTTCGATCAAATAGTCAAAGTGCTTCATAAATTCGTTCATGTCTTCACAATTGCCCATGTCCTGCGGATCGGCTGAATATGTGAACAAGTCTGCGAATGGTGGCGAAAAGACAGAAAAACCAACTGAGTGGTCGGCGATCTTCTCGCGAGCCACGCGCACGCAGTCGCCATGGTGAACGGTCCAGCCATCGCCTGATCGCGTGGTTACGTCGATCTTCGCGTCGATTGTTTCGGTCTCGGATGTTTTCAATTCGGCTGCTGCTTTTTTCATGGATTCTTGCATGGTTTGATGTTGTTTGATTTTACGTTGAATGGATTTGACGATTGCGCCCTCGGTCTCTGCTTGGACCACGTAGGCATTGACTTCGTGCGTTTGCCCGAAGCGGTAGGAGCGGCGCAGTGCTTGATAGAAGTCCTCGAATGAGTAACTAAGCCCCACGAATGCGACGTTGTAGCAGTGCTGCATATTTAGCCCGTACCCAGCGATGCTTGGCTTGGTGATGATGACCCGCGCATCGCCACTCATAAAGTCAGCCAGGCGCTTGCGTTTCACTTGTGGCTTGTCGCTGCCGCGCACCTCGACCGCATCCGGGATGCGTGCTTTCAGTTCGTCGGCTTCGAGGTTGGTATTGCACCACACGATCCAAGTCTCGTCTGAGCTATTGACCATCTCTGCGACCGCATCGCATCGAGCAGGCGCAGTTAGTCGCATTTCCTTGTGCATTGTGGTCGCGCTGAGCGTTGCAATGCGAAACAGGTCCTCGCCGGTATCTTCGCTTTGGTCCACTTCGACTGTGATGTCGGTCATGTGCAATGTTGGTAGATCGTATCCAGCATCATCAAATCCCAGATCGGATGGTTTGGAAATACACGCAGCCCACGATGCCAGCCACTTCCAGAACAGATCCTCTGCATGCTTCTTTAGTCGCCAGTCGCCGGTGTTGAATGTGTCATTGATAAAGTACGTGCAGAGCATTTGCGCTGGCGTACAGATGCCGAGAAAGTCAGCGTGCTGCCCTAGCTCGGTGTAATCATTCGGCGATGGCGTCGCGGTGCAGCATAGCCGGTAAGGTGTATCCTTGAATGCCTCAGTCAGTGCTTTGCGCGTCTTGCCAGTAAAGCTTTTGAGGATCGAGCTTTCATCCAGGACCACGCCGGCGAAGTCTTCGCAGTTGAAATGCTCCAGCTTCTCATAGTTGGTTATATAGATACCAGGGCCTCCGATCTCGGAGTGATCCGATACGACGCTTGCCTGGATGCCAAATTTGACGCCTTCAAGCCGTGTCTGCTCGCCCACCGCAAGCGGTGCCAGTATCAGCACGCTGCCGCCTGTCTTGCGGTAAACTTGGCTTGCCCATTCGAGTTGTTGCGCTGTCTTGCCGAGGCCACAGTCCTCGAATAATGCCGCACGCCCCTTTTGTACTGCCCATCGCAGGACGGTTGCCTGCCATTCAAAAAGCGGAGCAATCAGTGGGAGCGGATCGAATCCGTAGCTGGCTGAGTGCTTGCGCTTGGTGCCAATGAAGTCGTTGTAGTTGTCTTGATTCATAGTTTTGTTATTTTGTAGCCCTTGGTATTTTTGGTTTTCTTGAGGTAGCGCACGCAGACTGTCAGTGATCCGCGAAAACAGGTAATGCCGGCTGGCGATTCGACTTTGTGTGTTGGTAGGTTCATTTTTATTTTTTTGGTGAAAGGGTTTTGATTCGCATGTTGAGGGCCACGGCCCACGAATAGTAGGTGTCATACGGCACGCCCATGTCCGCAGCTGCCTGTCGCGCGTCTACCCCATTGAGGCGCATGGTGTTGATGGCCTGCACTTTTTCGCGCATGTGTGCCAGGTTCGCCGTTTTCTTTGGCCCTGACTTTTTGCACAGGTGTTCGCGTTTAATATTTAGTCGATTCGCCCAGTCTGCATACATTTGCTCGCCAATTTGCACCTCGCGGCAGGCGGCTCTACGGCTCATTCCTGCAACGCGTCGCCTGTTCACCTCGAGCACCTTGGCGTGCATGTCAGCCCGTCGTTCATCGCTAACGGGTCCGCGTTTATTGTGCGCAACCTTGGCCTTCGGCCCCTGCTTGAGCATGCCGGATTGTATGGCCTCTGGGAAGCCGCGCCGCTGCTTGCATTCGCGCAGGAATCGCGAATGACGCGCCCCCTCGAGTAGATCGTCGCTGCTTATTTTTGAGTCTAGCAGGTCGAGTGTTCGTTTGATTGATTCGTACATATATCTTTATTGGTTCGTTGTAGGTGTGATACACCTAGTTTAAATGGAGTATTTGCCCTGCCATAGTTCAAATGAACTGCGGTTCGTGCCGCATGCCTCGATTGCTTCATCGCGCAGCATGCCACTGGCCCGCAATGCTTTGACCCGGCGCAGGATTGCAATGCGGTCGGCATCGGTGAATTTCTTGGCGCCCTTGCTTGGTCCTGGTGCTTTCGGTGTCGTATCCGGCCGATGCATTAGGCCCTCTATGATAGCCTGCTCCACCATCTGGCGTGCATTACGGTAAAAGGTGTCCCGGTTGACATCCTTGGCGATGCACATGTCCGCGAATGCTATTAGCGATGTAAGCTGTTCTTTTGTGGTCATTGATTTTCTAGGCCCGATTCGATGATGTTTTCAATATCCTCGGCTGTTTGTTTTGTAGTGGGTGGTTTGCCCGGTTGGTTTGATTCGATATTCACTGGAAAAATGTGCCGCCAGGTCTATGTGGTTACCATAAAGCTGGCGACGGTCTTATTTTTTAATAACGCGTAATAGCTACACCCAACGTTATTGGTATTAGCCGGCAGAGTGCTGACTAAAGTGTTTTACCTTCGCAAATCTTGGCTGATCTTGGAGTACCATTCTTGGTGCCGTCGCTGTGCTCGAAGTAAGTCGTGTTGCCATCAACATCATACTCACGCTTAGACCATTTGCCATCACTGCGCTCGTAGTAAGTCACGTTGCCATTAGCATCATACTTACGCTTAGTCCAGTAGCCATCCCT
>DBBT01000010.1:0-19013 GCA_002292345.1 Opitutia bacterium UBA977
GCGGCCAAGACCGTGGGCATGATGTCGATGTGGGAAGCTTTTATGTCAATGATCTGGCTTTGTTTAAAACGTTCCGGCCAGCGCATGAAAAATGGACTACGGATGCCGCCTTCATAAATATCGGTTTTTTCGCCCCGCAGCCCTGCGCGATGGCGTCTCGCTGAGAAAATTTTGGGCCCGTTGTCGCTCATGAAAATAACGATGGTGTTATTGCTCAGTGACAGGGCGTCCAACTTGTCGAGGACACGCTTAAAGTTGTGGTCAATGTTGGAGATCATCCCGTAGATTTTGCTGGTCTTTTCCGGCAGTCCTGCTGCCAGATAAGGCGCTTGGTAAGTCTCCGGAACCTGAAGTGGTGTGTGAGGTGTGTTGGTCGCTAAATAAACGAAGAAGGGTGACTCCTTGTTGGCTTCAATGAATTCCAGCGCGGCATCAGTATAAACATCCATACAATAGCCGGAGAACTTTACCTGAACACCATCTTCCAATAGAGTCGGATCGAAATAGCTATTGCCGGGAACGTCGGAGGGCTGACCGATACCTCCGCCGGGGTGCATCAGGACTTTTTTGAAACCTTGGTCCTGCGGTCGGTAGGGATAGTTGTCGCCCAGATGCCACTTGCCGAAGAGACCGGTTACATAGCCCGCGGCGCTGAGAGCCTCGGCCAGCGTATATTCGTCCTGATGCATGGTAGCACCGCCTTTCCATGTATCCGTCACTCCTGTTCGGTAGTTGTAGCGTCCAGTTAGGAGACTCGCACGGGTAGGTGCACAGACGGGGCTCACATAAAAACGCTCGAAAACGACGCTCTCTTGTGCAAACCAGTCAATATTGGGCGTTTTTATATCGGTATTTCCATGGTGTCCGAGATCGCCGTAACCTTGGTCATCGGTCAGTAGGATAATGATATTTGGACGCTCTCCAGAAGCCTGAGATAAAGCTGCAAAAATAACGTAGAGTATGAGCGATGCCACGATAGCGACATTGCTCAGTACGAATGGTTCTAAACTCGTTGTTCGTGATTGGTTCATTCGACATCCATCAACTTGTCGTAGAGTTCAATTCTTCCAATTCGATTCCCTTCGGACTTTTCTTCTTCGAATGATTGATCAAACTATTTGTTTTATTTTGTCTTCTAGTTCTTTGATCTTATCATCTTGTGCTATGATTTTTGTTCTAAATGACATAAACATACAGCATACAAAAATAAATGGATTTGACATTGTTATGTAGGTTAGGGCTCTTGATGAATCCACATTAAGTGGGTAATAGAGCATATCAATCCCGCCTAATATTAGGCAGAATAAAAATGGTAACCATATACCGATTAGCATCCCTTTTGAATTAAATTTATTCTCTTCCATATTTTTATTTTTTTTGAGTCGAACAAAGCTTTTGAGTAAGCTTACGTTTCGAAGCGTTAGCAAGAAGGCTAATGGAGTTAGGTCATGGGATGGCCTTATTATTCCAGTTCAATGGTGATAATTTTTCCAGGCGGAACCGATAGCGGTAGCGCCCCATCCGCAAATTCTAGTGCCTCGCCTCGCTCCTCGTTGAGATTGTTGAGCCATGCCTGTTTAAAAGGAAGGCCTGTAGAAATAGCCACCGATTGATCCTCGTTGGTCGGGTTGTGCAGACGCAGAATAATGGACTCGCGGTCTTCGGCTTTCTTGAAAGCGGTCATGACTACGGCGTCGTTATCGATGGCATAGTGTGAAGCGGCAATCGGCAGGTCGCCGCCCTTATTCATCGAAATTTGCACTGGCTCAACCTTCGCGTTCAGCTTGTCGGCTTCGGCATAGACTTTACCTTCAATCCAATCGCCCTTATGGGGATAGATGGCATACTCGTATTCGACCGTTTGTAACATCTGGCTGCCAAGCTTTTCCGGGAACTCGGAGGATACGCGAGACTCGGTGCAGATACGGTTGCGGATGGCGCGAAGCAATGTCAGCGCGATGGTGCCCCGTTCATCTTGCATAAGCTGGAATTCGGTCAGGCAATTGTTTAGCACGGAGAGGCCTTTGTCGCCGTCGCTGACCGAGCAGAATTCAGCCATCGGGCGCAGTGCCATTTCCGGGTAGAACTTGCCGTCAGCATCTTTTTCATGCACGGCACCACGGCGGTCGACGGTAAAGTGTCCGGCGGCATCGGAGAACTCGGCTTGAACATCTGTGGGAATCAATAGGCGAACACGGTGATCCTTCGCTTTGTTGTCGATGGAGGTCTTCACCTTTAGATGCTTGTCGCCTTTATTCAGAGTGATCTTCGAAATAATTTTCAAATCAACGAGGTCCTGACTGCGTTTGCCATAGCCTTGGAACTTAACCTCATCATACTCGGCCTTAGCCGGGATCTGCATGATTGTTTCAATGCCGATGGTGGCACTGAGAGGGCCGTTGTCCTCAAGCCAAATGCGGGAATGGAAGCCGCGACTACTGATGGTTTGGTTGTTGTATGGGGCGTAATAGGCCCAGTAGTCGCCGGTATCTCCCTCGTCTTCGAAGGTATGCATATCTTTGATTACCCGGCCGGTGTTTTTATCCGTCAGGTCG
Source organism: Opitutia bacterium UBA977 (assembly GCA_002292345.1). Lineage (GTDB taxonomy): Bacteria > Verrucomicrobiota > Verrucomicrobiia > Opitutales > Coraliomargaritaceae > Lentimonas. The sequence goes on from DBBT01000010.1 coordinate 2,556, forward strand.
AAAGTGCCATCGGGGTTGACCTCTACCTTAAGAAACTCGTTTTCTAATCGGTGGGCACTCTCGCCGATGTCAGCGCCCGCGCTCTTACGCATTGCGGGCCACCATTGTTCCTCGCGCCAATAGTTGGACTCGTGGGTAACTTTGACCACTTTATAGCCACCGGCTGGAATCTCACCTGTTTCGAGATAGACGAAATGGCGGTCGACCGAGAAAGGCCAAGGGCGCGCTTCAATGTCGTGGACCGCCTGAATGTGCTCGTCGCGGGAGATTTGCTGGACACCCAGCTTGGTGCCGTCGGTATCTTCTACTCCGATCGCCCACACACTTTTTTCCTGTGGGGTGTCGACGACGATTTTAATCACTTCGCTCACAGGACGTGGCTGTGAGTTGTGCAACAGTAGCAATTGGTCTTCTTGATCGAAGGCTGAGAGGTCTAGGCGCTTGAGTAAAGTCGCGATGCTATCCTCGTAAATGGTCTCGCTGATTTCGATGGCCTGATTTAGGCGATAGATGTTGTCGTCGACCGTCTTATCTTGGGTGACGCCATTAATGGAGTCGTGTGGATGGGCTTTTAGCAGGTATTCCCAGCCTCGCTTAAAAAAGCCTTCAGGGAAACCGCCACCGAGAGCGGCGAGGGCGGCGGCGAGAGGCTCGGTGCGACGGATCATGACGTTTTCCGCACGCTTGTTGAGTTGTTTAATGTGGATGCGGGTTGCGAGTGCATTGGCTGAGGCGAGGCATGGTTCGCCATCACGGAGTTCGCCTTCGACGACGGGCACTTGGCTGCGGTCGATACGTTTTTCTAGCTCGGTAAAGTATTCCTGCAGTGAGCCCATTTTGAATTCGATATCGTCGATGGCTTCGTTGCTGTCGGCGATCATCTTGGGTAGGTAGGGATTGGGCGTCGAGAAGTCACAGCCACACATCAACAGGCGGTAGTCGTCGACCAAGGTTTCGCCCATATTGTCCCAGGTACGTTGTGCGGCATCCTTGACGTTTTCTTTGAAGTAGCCGTCCTCGCGGTCGATACGGAAGTAGTCGTTGCGGGCGATTTCACTGTTAGCCCGATGATAGGCGACACCGGTTTTACCCCATTCCCATGCGTATTGGTTATCGTCGTAAATGTTGTTCAAGCGCACCGGAAAGTGCAGATAGAAGTAGCCGTTCTGGCGGGTAAAGTGGCCGAGGCGTGAAGTGAGCAGTTCAGAGCCGTCCGGTGAAGTCCACATGAACTCACACTTTGGGGCGCGTTCCTTAGAAACTTTTTTAGCCGCGACGGCATAGTCGATTCCTAGGCTTTGATACATCTGCGGAAATTGGGCGGTTTGCCCCCATCCAAAGGTGTGGTAGGCGATTGGATTATGCCCGCCCAAGTCTTTAGCGAAGCGTATGCCCTTATTTAGGTTTCGCACCAGGCATTCGCCTGCAATCGGGAAAAGGTCGGGTAAAGTATACCAAGGGCCGATGGCGAGTTTGCCCGCCTGCACTTGTGCGGCGATCCGCTCCTTGTTCTCGGGCTTGATCTCGAGGTAGTCTTGGATACAGACCGTTTGTCCGTCGAGCAGGAAACCACTGTAACTAGGATCATTTTCCAAAATCTCCAACAGCCAATCCATGAATTCGATTAATAAGGAGCGGTTTTTCCAGATGGGGTAGCGCCATTCGCGATCCCAGTGAGTGTGTGCGACGACTATCGCGGTCTTTGTTTTCTGTTTGCTCATGCGTCGTGAGTTTTTTAATATATTTAAATAGTGATTGACTGAAAAGTATGCTGATACGAAAACGTTTTATCAAAAGTGTAAAACATCAACTACATTCTATGTCATTTCCAAATTTAGGGCTGTCTGCTGAGCAAGTAGGTTTAATTTCACTGAAGCAAAGTTCTGACAAGCGATTTACGGTCGGAGAGAGTGGGGTGCTCGCCATTGCTGGCACGGGTGATGGTAAGGTCGAATTTATAGGTTTTGCAGATCACACCATGTCATTGGTTAACTCTGCGATGGGGTATCCCGCGTATTATCCAGTTGATTCAGTCGCTGAGGAAGCGCCGCTGAAAGCAATCTTAATGGATTTGGACGGTACGACGGTGCACAGCGAGGAGTTTTGGATTTGGATCATCCAGCTGAGTGTCGCGAGCCTGATGGGTGATAGTAAATTCGAATTAGAGGATGCCGATATACCCTATGTTTCTGGGCATTCAGTTTCGGAGCATTTGCAATATTGCGTGGCTAAATATTGCCCCGATAAATCGGTTGAAGTGGCACGAACGTATTATTTTGAGCACACCCACCGTGAAATGCAGCTCATTTTAGATGGTAAAGGTAAGCCCGGTGCATTCCGCCCCTCGCCAGGCATTAAAGACTTTCTGTTGGAATTAAAAGCGATGGGGCTCAAGTTGGGCTTGGTGACCTCGGGGCTTTACGAAAAAGCTTATCCTGAAATCCTCGATGCCTTCAAAACTTTGAATATGGGTGACCCTGCCGATTTCTATGATACGATTATTACTGCGGGCCATGCCTTGCGCAAGGGGCAGGCTGGTACGCTGGGCGAGCTTTCTCCCAAGCCGCACCCCTGGCTATATGCAGAGGCCTTCCGTGTGGGATTGGGTCTCAGCTATACGGAGCGCCATTCTGCGATTGGCATCGAAGACAGTGGCGCAGGCGTTGCCTCTATACGTCTAGCAGGCATGCAAGCCTGGGGCATTGGCGGGGGGAATATAGATCAATCGGGAACCCGCGGCCTGTGCAGTCAGTACAGCGAAGATTTTGAAAGCTTACTTGGCTTAATCAAAGAGCGTTGTTAGCAACTTTAATGATTCATCCGCGAGGCAGTGATATTCTCGGTGTTAATTTTTACCTCAAATCACCATGAAGCATCTCATTATACTCACATTAAGTCTTGTTGTCGCAATCACAGCCATCGCTAAACCGAATGTCGTGCTGATCATGGCCGACGACTTTGGTGTCGGCAATGTGAATGCCTACGGAGCCTCGAAGAAGCTGGTGCGCACGCCCCATTTGAATCGTTTGGCTGATCAGGGCTTGAAGTTTAACCGAGCAAATGCGCCCGGTTCGATTTGTTCGCCGACACGCTACGCGCTCTTGACAGGGCAGTATGCGTGGCGCGCGGCCTTATCTTTTGGCGTGGTTAATCTATTTGATCCGATGGTTGTCGACACGAATCGCATGACGCTGCCCAAGTATTTTCAGAAGATGGGCTACACGACTGCGCAGATTGGTAAGTGGCACTTAGGTTATGGGAATAAAAAGCCGACTCAATATACTGAGAAACTGACACCTGGTCCCAACGATGTAGGATTTGATTACCATTTTGGTCTGCCACAAAATCTGGACGACAATCTCCGAGTATGGATCGAAAACGATGCTATTTACGGCCTTCGCTCTCAGAAAACCAGCGCCTATGCCAAGAGTTTTTATGGTGGTCAATACGTGGGTTTCGATGCGCCGCAGCGTCAGCGTGAAGAAGCGTCTGAATATTTGACGGACAAAGCGGTGGATTGGATCAAGCAAACTCATCGCAGTGATCCTGATGCGCCATTCTTTCTTTATTTCGCACATCCAGCCACGCACCATCCGATCGTGCCTTCTGAAGCAATGCGAGGTTCGAGTGGTTGTGGCGCCTATGGCGATTTTATTCAGGATGTCGATCTATCGATTGGACGACTCATTGAAGCGCTCGAATATGAAGGGATTGCTGACAATACCATCATCATCTTTACTGCCGATAACGGTGCCGATATTCCCGGCAATTCAAAAACTCGTCCTGAGAATACCGCGATCGCCGCTGGGTTGACTCCGAATGGAATCAACCAAGGTGATAAGCATACCATCTATGAAGGAGGCTTACGCGTGCCCCTAATCGTTCGCTGGGATGGTAAAGTTACCGCGGGCACTATCAGTAATCGGCCAGTCAATATCGTTGATATGTATGCAACTTTAGTGGAAGCGGTCAGCGGCCAGTTACCGAGTGTAGCAGATGCGCCGGATAGTATCAGTTTTGCTCCGACCCTCGTGGGTGAATCTCAAGAGCCGCGTTTGCCGATGATTTGCAGCAATGTCGCAGGCTTACATTCAATCATCGATGGGAAGTGGAAATATATTGATAGCAGCTACCCCAACGGTGTTCCGCTGCCGATGAGAAATGCGACCAAGGGGCAAAGCAAACCTGCACTCTACAATTTAGACGAAGATCCATCCGAAACGACGAACCTGCTTCAAGATCATCCTGAAATGGTCGAACGCTTAAAGATTACACTTAATAGGTATCGATCACAAGCGACACGATTCTAGCCAGAACACGTCGGTCTAGCTAAATGCAACGACTATAAGCATTCGCATTTACTGTGGAGATGCTAGGTCATACGCTTGAGCTCAAGCAAGATACTTACTCGTGAATCTGAGCGAGCGGGTCAGCGCGGTCGGTGCCAGGGTCGTTCTTTGGGGGTAGGTTGCGCCACCAGAACCAATAGGTGCCGACCACTGCGAAGATGAAGATCGGCAAGGTCATAAAAAAGGCCGAGTAGGACTTAATCATAATCTGCATCGGCATCAGGAATATAGTGACTTGCGCCGTCATCACAAATGGTACGGATATAATATCGTTTCGATGTTCAGCCTGCCATTTTTTGAGTAAGCCTGGTTCAGTATCCGCTTTTAACGGACCCCACCAGCCGAAGGGGCGGGTGGTGCGATAGAAATTGCGCAAGATGGGCATCGGTGTTGGTGCAGTCATGTAAGAGAAGCCGATCGTGCCTGCGAAGGAGAGCCCTGTCATGAGACCGAATTGATAAAGCTCAGACATTTCAGGGGCAATAATGCGCTGGGTCACAGCACCAATTCCACCTAGGACAGTGCCGCCGATTTGACCCCAGGCATTACAGCGCCACCAGTAGAGGCGCAGCACGTAAGGAGCGAGACCACCGGCTGTCAGGCTCATGATAATCCAACCCCACAGGCTGTTAATACTTTTGGCGGAGATCCCCATCCAGAACGACCCTGCGACAATCGCAGCAGTAGAGATGTAGGCGACGAGGATCAGTTCTCGATTCTTCGCTTTTGGGCGCAGGCTGTTTTGATAAATATCTTTCACCACTTGCGCGGATGTCTTGTTCACTTCACCGGTCAGGGTCGACATCATGGCTGCCAGCATGGCCACAATCAGCAGCCCTCGCAGTCCAGTTGGTATACTATTTAACAGCACGGCAGGCAGGATTTGCTCCGGATTGACAGAGCCATTATAGCCGACAATCGGTAGGCGTTTTTGCCATTCTTCGCCAAGGGTATTTTCGAGGCCTTGAACCATCGCAGGGTCGTATGCTTCAGGTGAATTAATGATACCAGTGGTGAGTTCGTGCCAGAAACCTTGCTCGATGTCTGGGTGATAGGTTTTGACAATTGCAGTGGCCTCCATCGACTTGTTGCCTGTCGGCAGGAGTTGATCGACTAGAAACAGTCCTAGGATCGCAAAGCCCATCATCATCGGCCAACGGAAGGCAACTGTGACGCCTTGAAGCATCGACTGCAGTGCGCAATCTCGGTCGCTTTTCGCGCCGAAATAGCGGCTTTCATCGCCGGTACCCATGCCGCCTATGATATTGCGCATTAGGTAAAATGCCGCGAACAGAATCAGACTTTGATACATTTCATACCCGGCGGGCATTTCCGTTTGCCATTTTGGCATACTCGAAGTCCAAGTAGAATTGCCCGTCACAGACAGCGCGACTTCGGCCAGTGCATCCATGCTGGGAACTAGGTTGAAGGCAATCACCGAGACGACCACACAGGCAATCAAGACAATCGCGCCCTGCACCAAGTCTGTCAGTACCACTCCGTAGAAGCCCGCCATCATGGTGTAAAGTGTGCAGAATGCGACAATACCTGCGGTCACCATCACGGGGGACATGGGGATAAACATACCGACAAACAGACTCGTTCCCCGTATCAGGTAAGCAAGCATACCGACGGTCGCAACGACGGTCATAAAGGCTTTGAAGAAACGCATCCACTTCGCTTCGGTTCCCGTGCCAAAGCGGTATGCGATCCATTCGGCACCCGTCATACAACCAGAGCGGCGGTGCCACTTACCAGTGTAGCAAATAAGGAAGGCGAGAATTAGCACTGCGCCTCCACGAAACTCAATGAATAGCCCCTTCGGCCCGAGCATGTAGAGGAAAGAGGTGATGATCATGGTGCCGGTCAGGTCGAACCAGTTAGCCATACCTGCCATCCCTAGCATATACCAGGGTAGGGAGCGTCCGCCGAGGTAGTAGTTATCTAGGCTTTGTGAAGCCTTGCGAGTCATGATCAGACCCACCCCCATAGTAATAATGAGATAGATGACGATGATCGAACTATCGATAAAGTTGAGTGAGGTCATAGAATAGTAAGAGATGGGGTGTAATGAAAGATACTAGATGGCGTAGGGTATGGCTAGAGGCCTAGTAATGAGATGCGGCTATAACTCTTTAGGAAGTGTGTCAGTCGCGGGTATCTCATTGCGTAGCATGCGGCCGACCGCACCACTCAGACGAAGATAATAATCTGGTTCGTGTGGTTCGTAAGTTAAGAACGGACTCGCGCCGACGGGCACATCGTTGGTGGTTTTGAAGATTTGTGTGCCTTCATCCATCTCGTCGAACATGGCGATATAGAGCGTGTCGGCGCCCGCTCGTTTCGCAGCGATTGCTTGATTCCAGAGGAACTGGCCGCCTTCACGTGGAATGTGATCATACTTCGCATTCTTGTGCTTGTAGCGGTTACCCCAACTGAAGCCAGGGAAGGCCAGCGGCATGTAATGCACGCCATTCGCATCGCACCATTCTTGGTCGGGGGTGACGTAGTCGATGCCGCGCTTGAGCGCAGTCTTGGCGCCACCGAAGCGACCAACTGTCCATGGCAATAAAACATCAGCACTGCGAATGAGATCATGTAGCTTGGGATCGTCGGTTGCATCTCTCTCAAGTGTGCGCCAATGGGTTGGCACTCCTAGCATGACCGTGCAGCCGCCATATTCAGGGTCATTTTTGAGGAATTCAACGAGCATGGAGATTTCGTCTATCGTGTAGGCACGATTGCGGAACCCCACACCCCAAATCGCGACCAGTGGTTTGCCGTTTTCATACAAGTAGTTCGGGTCTTTGAGGATGCCGAGGCGGTCGCAGAGGCCACGCCAATCATCCATCACCATTGGCATTTCCCCATGCCGTATGCTGGAAAGATCATACATGATTGAATATGATCTCCCGTGTGCTTGAGCGCCTTGCTGCACATATTCAGCCATCTTATTGTTTGATGGTTGCAGCAGCTCCCACTGATGGTGCCCGCCCTCCAGTACATCGTGTGCGAAGCGTTGGAGGAAAATGCCGTCGATCCCATATTCCTTCATCCATTTAAAGTGAAGGTCGACCGTGTTCTCGCTCTGTGAGGTGAAAGCGTAAGCAGTGCTACCGTCCTTATGTTTGAAGGAAGTGGCGTATTTTGCCGTTTCAGCGAATTCGCTCATATCCGGCCAGAAATCAATGCCGGCTTCACCGGGTATGAATTCCTCGTCGTATGTCTCATAGTGCTCCCAGCCTAAACCAGAGCCGTCAGTTGGAGTGCGATACCAGCCTTGATAACCAGCAAATACTTTACCACTCAAGCCTTGGGCCGCATCGACAACCGCGCTGCTGCTTTTGTCCCCGCTGGCGCAGGCGGAAAAGCAAAGTACCAATGAGGCGAAGAGCGGGGAAATGAATTTATTTCTCATATTCTTGGATTCCATGAAGAAAATGAGCGTTCAACTTGTTGCAGACACGCGCGGCGATTGTTGCACTTTTGCCATCCAGTATGCCCAATTATCTTCAAAGGCAGCCATTGCGGGTTTTGGGTTCCAGTCCGCATCATAAACGGAAAAGTGCTGAGGTTTGAAGTCGCCCGGCAATACGTCATTTGGCTTGGTTGCTGCGCTGTCGCGATCCGCTGCGATGTCAACGAACTCCCATCCAAACAGTGTGCCGTTGTTAAGCGTATTTTCGATCAGTCCTAGCATGTCGCTTTCGAAGTAATCGGAGCCATTAATCGTCATGTGTTCAGTGATCACCCAGTCACGCTCCTGTTCCGCCATGACTTTACGGACTCGATCATACGCTTTTTGGTTGGGCTGTCGGGCGATATTGCACCAAGTCCAGTTGACTTGAATGATGTCGACTTCGGTCATATTGCGGAGCAACTCGAGGGGGTCACCGCAGCGCTGTGGCATGGTGTGCTCTTCGGCATCCAGATAATCGGTAGCAATCCATAACCCAGCATTTTGGGCACCCGCCTTCAATGCCTGCGAGTCTTTGTTGATCCAGTCGGCCAGCGCTTGAGCTCGAAAGCTATTCCATGCGCCAGATCTGCAGAATGTCTCGCTGGCTGGCAGGGACTCAGGAAAGGGCATGGCTTCAGTCACTGTATTCTGGCCTAGCCATTCAGAGTAGGCCCGCTTCGCTTCGTTACTGTAATCGAGCCACTGCTCACCCATGAACTGAGGTTCAACCGTGGTCTCAAAGTAGAGAAAGTTTTCAGCCCCCAGCGCTGCCACGAGGTTCGTCATGTAGAGACGAGATGCGTTCAGATAAACTTTGGAAAAAAGTGATGGCACCTTGCTGCCGTAGCCATATTCAGTGTCCGATACGCGCTCTCCTAAGTGGTTGATTGCCAGAGGGCCTTCTGGGTGCTTTTCCCAGAAACCCGCGGGGATTTGTCCACCACCGACGCCGTAGGTTTCCACCGAAAGACTGGCATACATACCGTGCGCTTGGATTGCTTTGATGAGTTCTCGCAGGGGATCTAGCGAGACTTCAATTTGGCCATCGCCCGATGGGTTGAAGTGGTGCCAGTAGCAGTTAAGCGCTAAATTGTTGTAACCTTTTGCAGCGATAGTAGGTAAATCTTCAATTAAAAGTTGGATACTTGCCGCGTCGGAGTAATCGCGTAGTGGCTTGCCGGTTTTTACAAAGCAATGCGCATCGTCGACCCATAATTTCCCTTCACTGAGTACATGATTTTTAAAATAAGGATGAGGCTTCATTGCGCACATGATTAAAACGTTTAACTATATCCTCAAGTGCAAATTTTACAATTGGGCAGTAATTTGTATGTGTCTCTTGCAGCTGCCTTGCTCAAATTTGCCGCAAATAAAGATTCATCGAGGCCTACTGGTAAGTTGACAAGGCCCTACGCTTATTTAAACGTTTCATTTTCTGCTGAATATTTTCCCTTTAAACCACCAATTACATGCCAGCCCAGCCCACAATGCTTGAAGTCGACTCCAGCTCAGCGAATACAGCACAGCGTATATTGCGATTTATTCGTCCATTGGTTCTGTTCGCTCTGATTACGGTCAGTTTGCCTATCGAAGCGAATCAACAGCGTCCAAATATCGTCTTTATTTTTACGGATGACCATGCCCCAAATGCAATCGGCGCTTACAATGGCTGGCTGAAGTCGGTCAATCCCACCCCAGAGATCGATAAACTCGCGGCTCAGGGCATGCTTTTTGAGAACAGTTTTTGCACCAACTCGATTTGTGGTCCCAGCCGGGCAGTGATCCAGACCGGCAAGCACAGCCACATTAATGGTTTTAGGGATAACGGCAGCCGTTTTGACTGGAACCAGCAAACTTTCCCAAAATTATTGCAGGCTGCTGGCTATGAGACCGCGGTCTTTGGCAAGACTCACCTTAGCGGAGATCCGCAAGGCTTTGATGAGTGGGTCGTACTACCTGGCCAGGGTCTTTACTATAACCCCGATTTTTTGACCAAAGATGGTAAAATAACCATTGAGGGACACTGCACTGACATCGTGACCGACATGGCCGTCGACTTTCTCGAAAACAAACGAGACGAGCAGAAGCCATTCATGCTAATGGTTCAGCATAAGGCGCCCCATCGCAATTGGATGCCGGCAGCCCGTCATCTTAGGGTCTACGATGACATTGAAATGCCGGAACCAGAGACTCTCTTTGACAATTGGGAGGACAACGCATCACCGGTAAAACATGCGGAAGTTACGATTAAGGACTATATGCATCTGAACTATGACTTGTTTGTCGATCTGACCCCAGATTTTGTGCGAGGCGAGCGAAGCAAAAGCGAAGATCCTTCAAGTTGGCGTAACATGCAACGCATGAGCGACGAGCAAATGCGTGTCTGGCGCGAAGCCTACGGGCCGAAGGATGTCGCTTTCCATGCCGCAAATCTAAGTGGCAAAGACCTGCTGCGCTGGAAGTATCAACGCTATGTTAAAAACTACCTGCGCACCATCAAGGGTGTTGATGAAAGTGTGGGGCGACTCGTCGCGAAAGTAGAAGAGCTAAATTTAAGTAGTAATACTATTGTGATTTATTCGTCTGATCAGGGCTTTTATTTAGGTGATCACGGCTGGTATGACAAACGCTGGATGTATGAAGAGTCTCTGATGATGCCATTCATTGTAAAATGGCCGGGGGTGATCGATCCCGGTTCCCGTGCGAAGGAGTTGATTCAAAACCTCGATTATGCGGAAACTTTTCTCGACATCGCGGGAGTTTCTATTCCGGACGATATGCAAGGCCGCTCGCTACTGCCTTTACTCAAAGGGGAAACAGTCGACGACTGGCGCGATAGCATCTACTATCATTACTTCGAGCACCCTGGCATCCATATGGTGCCGAGGCAAAACGGTGTTCGCAGCGAACGCTATAAACTCATCAACTTTTACCAATTCGGAGAATGGGAATTCTATGACTTGGAAAACGATCCGAAGGAACTTAACAATCTGTACGGCAACCCAGAATATTCTGATTTAATAGATGCGCACAAGGTGAAGCTAGATGAACTCAAAACCTTTTACCAAGACGACACGGACGTCTCCGAGATGTCGGATGAGTGGCAAAATAAAATGCGGCCACAAACTTAATCGATGAGATTATAACTGGCGGAATTGAGGCTCCCGGAAATATTAATTCTCGTTGTTAATTTTTTCAGCTAAGCCCTGTTGAAATCGGGAAATCAGCAATCAATCATGAAAGCGTCCAGCCTTAGCTTTTGGCTATAGCCACGGAATCACGATGAATGAGCTCGGTGGGAAGTGAGGCTTTTTGATGAGGGAGGTCGGTATTTTCAATACGATCGATAATCATTTTCGCACCAGTTTGCGCGAGCTTGATTTTGTCAATACGTACGGTCGAGATTTGCGGATTGGACTTTTTACTGTCGGCGTCATCGTTAAATCCGAAGACACTCACATCTTGCGGAACTGAGTAGCCATCTTTTTGTAGCAGATCGACCAATTCAACCGCGAGGGTATCATTAACCGCGACTATTGCCGTCGGCGGGGTTTCCGATTTAAGCATAAGCTTGATCATTTCATACGCTTCTGTGGTGTTGCCGACATCCCGTATGTTTTTGCATTCGGCAAAGGATAGGTGGTGCTTCCCGACCGCAGCAAGGAATCCCGCTTCACGTTGGTTAGCGTTGGTATCCTCGTGATTAAAAGCCACAAAAGCTATGCGACGGTGCTTCAGTTTGACCAAGTGACCGACGATCTGTTCGGAGGCCGAGTATCCGTCAGACGTGACATAATCGACCTTTAATAATTCACGAAAGCCATCTAGCTGTACTAAGGGGATGCCATAGTCGTTGAGATCTACGACTCGCTTGCGGGGGAAACGACCTAATAGAATGATTCCGTCGACTTTACCTTGGCGCAGAAACCGTGGAGATACGTTAGGATCAATGGAGCTGTCGTGCCCAGATAAGAGTAGGTCGTATCCAGCGCGCTCTAGTTCAAATTCCAGTGCCTCCATGATTTCCGCGTAGTAGACATTACGAAAAATCGCCGAACTTGAGGGGTAAAACATTAGGCCAATCGTCTCATTCTTCTGGCGGCGCAGATTTCTGCCGGCAGAATTGGGGATGTAGCCGTGTTTTTGGCAAATATCTAAAATATGTTGGCGAACTTCTGTCCGAATCCGTCCTTTATCGTTTAAAGTGTTAGAAACAGTCGCGATTGAATAGCCCGCTAATTTAGCGATTTCCTTAATCGATGTAATACGTTTTGAACTATTCTGCAGCATAAGTATAATGTTGGTTAAACAAAAGGCTAACCTAACATGCAAACCCTTTAATCCTCATCTATTTAGTACTTTGTAAAGCTTTGAAAAGTCTAGTGATCAACAATTTTCCACGCTATCGTCCTATTTGGTAAGAAAACCTTGTCCTAAAAGCTCTGTCATCTGGCTAACAACATTGGTGTATTCAGGGTTATCGCCCAGATTGTAATACTCGCCAGGGTCCTTTAAGTGATCATAGAGTTCAACGCCATGCTTGCCATGTGCCCACTCCGTGTATCGCCAGCGCGGTGTACGTACACTGCGTCCCATTGCGTTGGGACCGCGTGTTACTTGAGTGTATGCAGCTTCTTTTACACTCGAAAGTGGATCGTCTAAAATCGGGCGCAGGCTCATGCCAGAAAGGTGGTGGGGTGCCTTGAGGCCTGCGTAGTCTGTCAGAGTCGGGTAGAGGTCGATAAACTCCACCAGGCTGTCGGTCGGCTGGCCCATGCCTAAAGCGTCGGGAACCCAGATCATCATGGGCGCTCGAGCCCCATCTTCGAATACCGTGACTTTGTTCCACCAGTCATGTTCTCCAAGATGGTAACCATGATCTCCCATAACTATAACGATGGTCGAAACCCAAAGCTCTAAGTCATCGAGCAGATCCATCAGCTTACCAACTTGAGCGTCAGCAAAGCTCACCCCCGCCTGATAAGCGCGTTTAAATTCTCTGCGTTCTGTGTCGGTGAAATCAGCAAATTGGTGATCATTAGGGATCGCCATTTTAACCCGCTTGGATCGATCCGCTGGTTCGTTGGCAAGTTGAGTGCTACCCTCGGGATAATACTCAAAATATTTTTTCGGAGCAATGAACGGGTCGTGTGGTTTGTGAATGCCGTAGCCGATGAAAAATGGGCGATCATGCTGTGCTTCGACCACCTTCAGCAGCTCTTGATTATTGATGCCATCCGGTTGGTCGATGTCATCGCCTTCGGCTGCTTTCCATGTGGCCCAAGGGATCTTGCCGTTGGTCAAATTACGCCCTGCACCTTGGCGGCCTAGCCGGGTGGTGCCGCTGAGTGCATCAAAGAAATAATCCCAGGAAAGGGGATCCTCAAAAAGCGTAGGCTTTGCGCCCTTATCAACGCTTAGGTGGAAAATTTTGCCAATGCCTGCGGTGTAATAGCCATTTTCGCGGAACAACTGAGGGAGCGCAATTAGGTCTGGCTGGATGCGTCGAAATGGAATCGTATTGGAGAGAATTCCAACTTCTTCGGGCCTTAACCCAGATAGGAATGATGAGCGACTCGGGTTGCAGACAGGGTATTGTGCGTACGCATGATTGAAGCGCATGCCTTTGGTTGCGAACCGATCAATATTTGGCGAGTGGACTTGTTCAACCCCGTAACAGCCTAATTCCGTCCGCAAGTCGTCGATCACAACCATGATAACGTTAAGCTTCCGAGGGACTTGCCCATCTGCAAGCCGCTCGCCGTTGGCTTTCAGCCAGGCGACGTTGTCTGTTGGCGGTGATTCGTAGCTAAAGAGCATGCTCGAATTACCCGCCTGCAGGGTCATGCTAATCAGCAGGATAACAAGACTTTTTGAATTAAGGCCTCTTTCGGGTCGGAGGTGTTTTTGTATCATTAAGCGACTGATTTGTATCCACATCTGTCGACCACTCAAATAGAAGAGGTAATTGCTTCGTGCTAATTGACACTTTGCAAACAGCGTTGCGTAGGATTAAGGTGCCGGCGCAACAATTTCAGCACGGATAAACTGCTGCGAGCTATTGCCTACTGGGGTCGTACTTCTGAAGCGTATGTGATCGGCGGCGTTCTCAACCACGGTGATGGCAACGCTATCCCAAGATTGAGGATCGGAGAGATCGGAGGAAACCGAAGCGTTGATCACAACCGTGCGGCGTTCATCGCGGTTGACGCGAAGTTCGAGATACTGGTTCGATTCATCCGTAGTCAGTTCGATTGTCGGCACTTGCGCTACCGAGGAGGCGACTAGTGGATCACTCCCTAAGGTGTACTCCATTAAAGTACTCTGCCCATCCCCATCAGCATCAGAATTCCATTGGCTGGATGGGTCATCCAGTTCAGGATCGGTATCCCCGAAAGTGCGGAAGCGCCATGAGTTGGGTGCGAGCAGGTCGACTGTAGAAGAGGCGTCGCCGATGGCGTTGTAGCTTGAGACTTCGATCACGATGTCCTCGACACCGGGATCCAGCACCGCAGTTGTGCTCGTCGAGCCGGACGGCAGTTCAGCGATGATTTGCGGGGCGCCGCCGTCGACCGTCTTGCGGACGATATAGCCGAGCTCGCTGTTAGCCGCATCGGACCAATCCAGTTGCACCGAATTCACGCCCGTGAGCTGCATTTGCAGGGCTGCGGGTGCGCTGGGTGCTGAAACAGGCGCGAGCGAAAACTCTGTCGAGCCGTCGTCGAACTGGCGGAACGGCCGATTCGGGATCCCGCCGATGTAGCTCGCAAGGCGTTTCTTGAGATCGTAGGCAGTGGCAGGCTCCTGGCCGTAGATGTTAGCATCCTCGGAGGGGTCGGCCGTCAGGTTGTACAGCTGATCATCTGCGAAGTAGGTGCCCTCTGGATGAGAGTTGGCTGCCAGCGAGCCGAGTTGGCGGTTGTTGACGTAGTAGGGGCGCGGTTCGGTGAATTGGCCAGTCGCCGTGTTGCCCTCGACTCGTTCCCACAAAAATTCGCTGTCGATCTGAGTGTAGATCGTGGGCGTGTAGCGCACGGCCACGTACTTACGGTCCTTGGTGCGTACGGCGCGGGCGTAGCCGATCTCGGCAAACAGGTCGCTACGCACTGCCGCAGCGCTAGCGCTGTCGAATACCGGTACGAGGCTGACGCCATCGACGGGACGAGTCGGCAGGCTGGAGGCTCCAGCCAAGGCGAGCAGGGTAGGGGCAAGATCGACGTGGCTGACCATCTCGTCATAGTCGCGCCCAGCAGAGTTAATACCATTGGGCCAGTTCATCACCAACGGCACCCGCATGCCGAGGTCAAAGAGTGAGGACTTACCCCAAATCACTGGTCCCTGTCCCGATCGCGTCGAGTTTAGGTCTTTTTCGCCGTGGTCAGAGGTGAAGATGATCAAGGTGTCATTGCGAATGCCGTGCGCGGTCAGCTTGTTGACGATCGCGGCGATCGAGTAGTCGAGCCAAGTTTCGCGGGCGGAGATCTGCTCATTGCCAGCAGCGTTCACCTCAGCAATGATCGCTTGGCGGGAGGGCATGAAGGAGTAGTCCGCATTTGGCAGGTAGCCCGCACTGGTATAACGGTTGTCGGCGCCGAGCGTCTTGCTGAGATCGTTGCGCACTGGGCCGTGGTTGATGGTCGGCGCCATGTACAGGAAGAAGCGCTCATCCTTGTTCTCCTCGATGAAGTCGAGTGCTCCCTTAGTGATCCATTCCTGGTTGTGAACGTTGAGTGCGTCGTTTTTGAGCTCGGCGAGGTTCGCCTTGTAATAGCTGGAGACGTAGTCGAAGCCGAAGGCGCGCATCCGCTGGCAAAGCACGCGGTGGTTGTGCTTGATCTTCGCGTTGGTCGTGGTGTCGGTCGCGGGGTCGGCGGTTTTCTCATAAGTGAGCAAGCCCTTGGCTGCCCAGTTACCGGTGCTGTTAAGGTCGTCGTCGGTGAAGTGGCCCTTACCGACCATGCCAGTGCGGTAGCCGGCCTGTTGTAGCCAGGCACCTAGGTTCTGGTTGTCGCTCTCGAACTCAGTGTCTGCCACGGCGAAACGCCCCAGCGTATCCAGGGGGAAACGTGCGATGAACTGATCGCTGGTATTGCGCGAAGGCCAACGGCCAGTCATCAGTGAGTAGCGTGCGGGGCCGCAGACGGTCGAGGCGGCGAAGCCCTCGGTAAAATTGATCCCGGTGTTCGCCAAAGCGTCGAGAGTGGGTGTGTTGACAGCGCGATCGGAGTCGAAGCCGAAGTGCTGACCCGCGGCCATGTCATCGACGTTGATGATGATGATGTTTGGCCCAGTCGCGGCAGTTTGCGCCACTACCTCGTAGTAGATCGAAGTCGCGGTCGCGACCAATTGAAGCTTGCGGTCGGCAGGCAGATCGAAGTTGCGAGTGCGGAAACCGGCAGTGTCAGTGAAGCCGTCTTCATTGCCGCTGCCGAAACCAGGGCCAGTCATGCTACCGAAATTAATGAGGACGAACTGATCGCCGAGATTAAAGCTTCCGGTGTAGTTGGAACCATCGAGGATCCACTCGTAGCCGATTTCGAGAACCAACGTGCCGCTGTCCAGTTCGAGCGGGCTGCTGCCGCTATTATCGGGAAGAGTGAGCACCGTGGCGGAGCTACCGATGGTAAATACGCCGCTGCCAGTGTGAGC
>DBBT01000010.1:19083-19456 GCA_002292345.1 Opitutia bacterium UBA977
TATTGATGGTCAGCGAGCCGTCGAGAATTGTTAGTGCGGCGACGCTTTCCACGGCGCTATCGAGAATCACATCGAAGCCGTTGATAATCGCATCGTCCGGAGCGGCAGGCACTCCGTTCGGATTCCAGGTCAATGGATTGGTCCACAGATTGTTGGAAGTCGCAGTGACGGAGAAAGAGAAACCGGCGATGGCGGCGCCAGTAGTCAAGCCGATGTCGTCGATTTCGCGGAAGGTCAACGAATCGCCATCGACCAGGGTGATGCCGCTCAGTGCGTTTGTGCCTGCTGAACTCGATAGGTTTGGAAAGTCACTGTCGATGCTGCCATTCGAGACTTCAATGTCCCCATCGTTTCCGTCCGCATGAGACCAATT
>DBBT01000069.1:0-1795 GCA_002292345.1 Opitutia bacterium UBA977
CCTCAGCCCTCTCTGCCCTCATCCCGCATACGGCTTTTTGAAAATCGCGCCACTGCGTCGGCGTTCGGCGATACGCTCGACGTCCTCCTCATTCATCCTCGCTGGGAAACTTGTCTCTGGATCAATCTTCCACTTGGCAGGCTTGAGGTCGTGATCCAGTGCCACGCGGTAGTCGAACACGAAGCAATCGCCCTCCCATAGGCTGCTGTCCTTCGGCATCAGCTCCATATAGCGCAGAATCCCACCTTTTAGATGGTAGACATTGGTGAAGCCTTTTTGCTTTAAATAGGCAGTGGAACGCTCGCAGCGAATGCCGCCCGTACAATACATCGCGATCTTCTGGTCCTTCTGCGTAGCAAGGTGCTCGTCCACAAACTTAGCGAACCCGGTAAAATCGTCCGTATTCGGATTGATCGCACCCTTAAACTTCCCCACCCCAACCTCGTAGTCATTGCGGGTATCAATAGTAATGACTTCAGGGTCAGAAATCAGCTCGTTCCACTCGCCTGGATCTAAATAGGTGCCAACTTCATCACGCGGGTCGGCTCCATCCTGACGGAAAGTCACGATCTCCGGCTTCTTTTTGACCTTAAATTTCGGAAACGGGCAAAAGTCCGCATACGAATATTTCACCTCGATCGCCGCAAAGCGTGGGTCCGACTTGAGCAATGCAATCGTGGCGTCGACCGCTTCATGCGAGCCCGCGCAGGTCGAGTTAATCCCTTCATTGGCAAAAATAATCGTGCCCCGCAGCCCCACCTGTAGACCGTGGTCAATCAATCGCTCCGCCCACTCATCGCGATCTGGTAGTTCGACAAAATGATAAAACGCTGCTATTTTCCAAGACTCAGACATAGATGGGGACGTATTAAAGTTAGAAGCCCCGAAGCAAGCAGAAAGTTTGAGAGCTGGTGACAGAAGTTAGAATTTCGAACTTTAAACATCCACAGATCTCAGGTCTCATTTCTCATTTCTCATTAAAAAGCCTTGTCATCGAGCATTGACCTGTCAAAGCCCTCCGCCTCACTTAAGAATAGCCCTCAACAAGCAGGCGCCTTCTTCACACGCTCAAGTATCGGTAATATCCGGTCAACGGGCACATTACAGATATTATGAACATCAAGTTTACCGATCTCGGGCTTCGCTCGGAACTCGTCGAAGGTATTCAACGCCTCGGCTTTGAATCACCCTCTCCTATTCAAGCAGAAACGATCCCCGTCGCGCTCAGCGGCAAAGATATCGTTGGCCTCTCCCAAACTGGCTCGGGTAAAACTGCCGCATTCGGTCTGCCCGCGCTCAATATGATCGATATCGATCGTAAAGAGACACAGGTGCTCGTACTCTGCCCGACTCGTGAGCTCGCCGTGCAGGTCTGCGAAGAGATCAATCGTCTCGCTTCTTGTCTGCGCGGCTTCACCTCGGTGCCCGTCTATGGCGGCACTCCAATCGACCGCCAGATGCGTGCACTGCGCAACGGCGCGCATGTCGTGGTCGGCACGCCTGGTCGTATTATGGATCACCTGCGCCGCAAAACGCTGCGCACCGACGCAATCAAAATCTGCGTCCTTGACGAAGCCGATCGCATGCTCGATATGGGCTTCCGCGAAGACATGGAAGTCATCCTCGGCGATATGAACGAGGAGCGTCAGGCACTGTTTTTCTCTGCAACAATGAATCGCGGCGTCGAAGGCTTGATCCGTAAATTCAGCCGAGGCGCCCAACAAATTTCGATCGAGCGCAAAGCGCTGACGGTTGATACGATCGAGCAGACTTATTATGAAGTGCGCAATCGCTC
>DBBT01000069.1:1897-21511 GCA_002292345.1 Opitutia bacterium UBA977
CACGGCGACATCACGCAAGTTAACCGCGAGCGCGTGATCAAGCGTTTTAAGGATGGCTCCGTTGAACTGCTGGTCGCGACCGACGTCGCTGCTCGTGGCCTCGACATCGACGATGTCGATATTGTGTTTAACTATGACCTACCACATGACCCGGAAGACTACGTGCACCGTATCGGCCGCACAGGCCGCGCTGGACGAACTGGTAAATCCGTCACATTTGTTTACGGACGCGACATCTACCGGCTCGAAGCGATCGAGCGCTACACACGCCAAGTTGTGCGTCGCATGCAGATCCCAACCATGGAAGACGTGGAAGGTCGCAAAGCCGACAAGGTTTTTAACCAAGTAAAGAGCCTCCTCGAAGCGGGCAATTTCAAGCGTCACGATGCACTGGTCGATCGCTTGCTCGACGCTGGGCACACTCCGACCGACATCGCCAGCGCACTCTTTAACCTATTAAATAAGGATGACGGTTCCCTTGGTGAAAAAATCGCCGAAGACACCGAGCCTTACTCAGAGACACCTAACCGCTCAGGCGGCAAACGTGGAGGAGGTGGCGGTGGCTACCGAGGCGGCAATCGCGGCGGAGGCGGTGGTGGCTATCGCGGCAAGCGTGGCAACGATAACCGCGGCGGAGGCGGTGGCTTTCGTGGCAACGATAGCCGCAGTAACGATAGTCGCGGTGGTGGCTACCAAGGCGGCGAACGTCCTAAGCGTCCATTCAAAACCAAGAGCAAATTTGGCGGCCACAGCGCTGGCGGCGAAAGCACAGCAAGTGGTGGTGGCTATAAAGGCGGCGGCAATCGGGGGGGCGGAGGTTACCAAGGCAACAGCGGCGGCAACAAAGACTTCACTCCTGTGAAGAAGCCAGCACGCCGCTTCAAGAAGCCTGAATAAAACCACGCGTAGAATATCTAATCGAAAAGGCGGATAGCAATATCCACCTTTTTTAGCTCAACAGTGGCACAGCCAAGGTCATTCTAATCGACCATCGATTGGACTACGAAATAAAGCATGGCTATATCTTGACTTTCTCAGTCAAGAACTAAAGATAATGCGCCAATGGATGACGCCCAAACAGTTAAAAACCAACGCCTCACACAAGCGGAATTGGAAAACGCCTCCGCCGTTGATCGCGTGCGTTGGGCGCATGAACAATATGGTGATAAGCTGGTTCTTAGTACTAGCTTTGGTATCCAAAGCGCAGTCATGCTCCACCTCGTCACCACCCAAATTCCTGATATTCCGGTAATTTTCATCGATACTGGCTACCTGTTTCCCGAAACCTACCAGTTTGCTGAGGCATTGACCGAACGGCTGACTTTAAACCTGAAGACCTACCTTCCGCGCCAATCTGCGGCTCATCAAGAAGCTGTGCATGGCAAGCTTTGGGAACAAGGCATCGAAGGCCTGGCCCAATACAATCGCGTCAACAAAGTCGAACCAATGAATCGAGCGGTTCAAGAACTCGGCGCGACTGCATGGCTCTCGGGTCTACGCAGGCACCAATCGTCTTCGCGCGAGAAGCGCACCGTCGCCGAGCAGCAAAACAAAATCATGAAGGTGTATCCGATCGTTGATTGGAACGAGCGCGACATTTACACTTACCTGACCGAAAACAACCTGCCTTATCATCCACTTTGGGATGAAGGCTATGTATCGATAGGCGACTGGCACAGCACCAGCAAACTCAGCGAAGGTATGAGCGCTGAAGAGACACGTTTTAGTGGCCTCAAGCGCGAATGTGGGCTCCACGAATCCAACGCGGATTCGGATTACCAGATATAAAATCTGACGAGTCAGAGGTAAAATGTGCGAAGGCATGAAGGTGCGAACCTAAAACCTGCAACTTTTGCACCTTTGTAGTTCCTACCTTCCAATGTGTGCGAAGAGCACTCAGCCGCAACCGTGTCCACAGGAATCGCTAAAGTGGATTGATCATCCAACAGAGGTGTGAGCAAAGAAATCTGAATCTTTGCAAAGTGGGCGCTAAAAAAAACTCTACAACTCATCACTCTGGACGCTCTACCCTTGCACCCGAGCGAGCAGAGCTTATTTATCAAACCTTTCAAATCAGACTTACCAAAGCAACCACTCAGTGCCCCGCCTCACATTTCCCGCTCAGTCATCACGTGAATTCCACTCAAATTCCTAAGGATCGCCCCCCCAGGCATGTCGCCATCATCATGGATGGCAATGGTCGCTGGGCCAAAGAACGTGGCCTACCTCGTATCGAAGGCCATCGGTGCGGCGCAGAGGCGGTTAAGCGCACGCTCAAAGCTGCCCAGGAAAACGGCGTCGAAATCATCACCTTGTATGCCTTTAGTGTCGAAAATTGGAACCGCCCCAAAGTAGAAGTCGATGCGCTCATGGCCCTACTGGATCGGTTTCTTGTCGATCAACTGTCCGTACTGATTAAGCGAAAAATCCGTCTGCGCGTGGTCGGTCGTTATAAGGAGCTCCCTGATTACATTCAACACCGGCTGCGCAAGTCCGAAGCCGCCACCGCAAAATTTACCGAACACACCCTAGCACTCGCACTCAACTATGGCGCACGCACTGAAGTAGTCGACGCCGTCAAAGCCATCGCGCAAGCCGCACAAGCCGGCAGCGTCGATCCCAACACGCTAGACTACGACAGCTTGCGCCCCTATCTCTACACCAACGACCTGCCCGATCCCGATCTAGTCATCCGCACCTCAGGTGAAGCACGGCTGAGCAACTTCTTACTATTGCAAGCCGCCTACGCTGAGATCTACTTTACTCCCGTGCTATGGCCAGACTTCGACGAATCACATTTTAAAGCCGCACTCGCTGACTACTCCTCCCGCGAACGCCGTTACGGTAAAACTGCCGAACAATTGCAAGACAGCTGATTTTCAATTTGTTCCTTCACCTGCCCAAAGAGCACCCAGTTCAGTCACCCCTGCGGGGCCGGCTCGGCAGACCATCTACGCGCTAATCGCGCTTCGTCACTCTCACTTCCATCCTAACTCTCACTTCCACTCTCACTATTTTATTATGAAGCATCGAATCTTCAGCTTCACGATCCTCTGGTTGATCGTCACAGTCTCACTACTCATTTCAGGCATCGCCGCAGGCGTCTGGCTACTCGCCATTCTGGCATTTTTCACGCAACTTGAGCTCTATCAACTGTTCGATAAAATGGGGCTCAAGCCGATCAAGTCGCTCGGACTTGCTTGCGGCCCCATCATCATTTTAGGCTCCTACTACCTTGGCGGAATCGATGCTGGCACTGATATTTTTATTCTCTGCTTTCTGGCACTCGCACTGACGATCATTATTAAAGATCTACAAGCAGGCCGCCTACGCAGCTTCATGCCGACGCTTTTCGGGCTCCTCTACGTGCCCTTCATGCTCCACTTTTTCGTAAAAGTCGTGAAGATGGCGGAGTTCCACGGTTTCACCGATGGTACCAGTATCTTTCTCACGATCTGGATCGTTGCAGTTGCCAAATGTACTGATGTCGGCGGCCTACTAGTCGGAATGAAAATCGGCAAAACGCCTCTCTCGGTGATCAGCCCGAAAAAGACTTTCGAAGGCGCAGCCGGCGGCATTGTGTTTGCCATGCTCATCGGCCTCTTTATTCTTGGCATCTTTAATGCCTATGCTCCCGAAGATTTCACTTGGTGGCGCTCCGCACTGATGGCGATTCCTATCGGCATCGCTTCGATCGCGTCTGACCTCGTCGAGTCGGCCTTCAAACGACAAGCCGGTGTCAAAGACTCCGGCACTATCATTCCCGGCATTGGTGGTATTTTTGATCTCACAGACAGCCTGCTGCTTACCGCGCCGCTCGGGTATTTAATGTTCAAATACTTCATCTTTTAGATGTCCGAAACCGCGAAAAAAAAAGTGGTGCTTCTCGGTGCGACTGGTTCAATCGGTGGTAGTGCCCTACGCGTCCTGCGCGAACATGCAGATCGACTCGAACTAATCGGCGTCGCCGCGCACTCCAGCCACGCCGCGCTCGCCGCGATTTGTCATGAATTCAACGTGCCACATGCCACGCTCTCCAGCGAAGCTGCCTACGCCGAAGCCAACGCAGCCAATAACTTTCCCGCCAACACTCAACTCGGTTGCGGTGACGCTGGCTTACTCGAAATCTCGACCTTGGCCGAAGCCGACATCGTGCTAGTCGCCGTTGCTGGGTCCTGTGGGCTCAAGCCGACCCTCGCAGCCATCGAAGCCGGCAAGGACATTGCGCTCGCCAACAAAGAGCTGCTCGTCCTCGGTGGAGCCTTCGTTATTGAAGCAGCCAAGCGCAAAGGCGTGCGCCTTCTCCCGACCGACAGCGAACACAACGCCATCTTTCAATGCCTCCAAGGCCATCCACTGCAACATCTCGACAAGCTTATCCTCACCGCGTCTGGCGGACAATTTCGCGACGCGCCCGTTGCTCGACTCGCCAGCGTCACACCAGCTGATGCCACCCAGCATCCCAACTGGTCGATGGGGCCGAAAATCACAGTCGATTCCGCAACGATGGCTAACAAAGGCCTCGAACTGATCGAAGCACATTGGCTCTTCGGCTTGGAACCAGATCGCCTCGAAGTGGTCATTCACCCACAGAGTATCGTGCACTCGTTCGCGCAATTTATCGACGGCTCGATCCTTGCACAGTTGAGCCCGCCTTCTATGACCTTTGCGATCCAGCACTGCCTGCTTTACCCCGACCGCGCCCAAGGGGTGGATGCCACCATGGATTTCAGTCAGACTTTTCAACTCGATTTCAAAGCACCCGACTTAAAACGCTTCCCTTGCCTGCAACTCGCCTACGATGCCATGCGCACAGGCGGCAGCGGCCCCGCCATTTTTAATGCGGCCAACGAAATCGCGGTCGAGCGCTTCCTAGCCCACGACCTTGCATATCTCGACATACCGCTCGTGATTGAGCAGACACTCAGTAACATCAACTCTGCCTCCGCCGCCGACCTCGACGCACTGCTAGAGATCGACCACCAAGCGCGACAAGTGGCCCGCGACTTTAAATCTCAGTAACGCGTCCCAGTCTTCGAATCTCAACTTTCAGCTCTCAGGTTTCAGCCCTCAAGTTTCAGCCCTCAGGTCTCTCATCTCCGCCATGCTTCTTAATATCTTCTATATCGCCATCGCGCTGCTCGCGCTGAGCTTCTGTATTTTTATCCACGAGCTCGGCCACTTTATCGCCGCTAAAAAGCGCGGCTTAATCGCCGACCGCTTTTCAATCGGCTTCGGCCCGCGCCTATTCGGCTGGAAATGGCGCGGCACCGACTTCCGCATCTCACTGCTACCGCTTGGCGGCTATGTCTCGCTACCTCAGCTCGCCGACATGGGCCGACTCGAAGGCGGCGAAGAAGACGAGTCCGAAGACCTCCCACCGATCTCTTATGCCGATAAGATGATCGTCGCCGTGATGGGCGCTGTGTTTAACATCATCTTGGCATTCTGCCTATCCCTCATCCTTTGGGGTGTCGGTCGCGACATTATTAAAACCACCGTAGTCGACGTCGCCCCGGAGCAAATTGTCAATTCCGCCGGCGAAATCGTGCCTGGTCCAGCCTTCGAAGCAGGCCTTCTCGCAGGCGACACCATCCTTGAAATTGATGACGAGCGGATCGGCGATTGGATGCAGCTACAAAATGCGGTGATGACCGGCACTGGTCGCAACGACGCAGGCATCCCCACCACCGAAGTCACTGTTCTGCGTGGTGATAAAGAGCTCACCCTCACTGCTCACCCGGTGCTCGTCACCTCCGAAGACATCCGCACCCTCGGCGTGCAACCTGGTACCGATCTCGTCGTCAGCATGGTGCAAGAGAATATGCCCGCGTTCGAAGCAGGTATGCTGCCAGGCGACCAGCCTATTGCCCTCAATGGCGAGCCGATTACTTCCGCAGCTTTTTTGAGCGTTTATCTAAAGAATCATCAAGGCGGCAGTATCGACGTCACCCTCCTACGTGAAGGCCAAGAAGTCATCCTGCCGATCGAGCCAAGAATCGCACCTAGTGAAGAATCTCCACGTTTTGGATTCGCCTACTACTACGAAGCCCAAACCGAGCGAGTGCACCGCAATCCATTCGAGCAGATCACCATCATGGCCAACACGATGAAGATGACACTCGTCGCGCTCGTCAGCCAGAAATCAGACGTCAAAGTGCGCAACATGAGTGGCCCGGTCGGCATTGTGCATGGTCTCACTACGATGGCCCGCTATGGCTGGATCGACCTCGTTTGGTTCCTCGCATTGATCAACGTCAATCTCGCGATCTTCAACGTGCTACCGATCCCTGTGCTGGATGGCGGCCACATGCTATTCGCCACGATCTCAAAAATCACCGGCCGTCCGCTGCCTCGTAGAATAATGGAAGGTGCGTATACCGCCTGCATCGTCATGCTACTCTCCTTTGTGGTTTATGTCTCGTTCTTCGACGTCAAGCGCGTCGGCCAAGACATCGGCATCGGCCAAAACGACGAGGCAGAAACCGTCCAAGCCAAAGACATCAGCAAAGAAGAACTAACCGCAGAGAACGCTGAGCAAATCAATGAGTAACTTAAGCGAACAAGTATTAGGTGCGGCAATCGATGTGCATACCGAGCTCGGGCCCGGACTACTGGAAAGCACATACGAACGTTGCCTCGCCCACGAACTATCTTTGCGAGGCATTCAGGGTATTCGCCAAAAGAAACAGCCGATCACCTATAAAGGCTTGGAGTTAGACGAAGGCTACCGCCTCGATATTCTTGTCGAAAACCAAATCATCTTAGAGCTAAAAGTCGTCGATCAACTCAATAACATCCATACAGCCCAACTGATTACCTATTTAAAACTATCAGGTTGCACGCTTGGCTACTTACTGAATTTCAATGTCACAAAAATGAAAGACGGCATCAAACGAGTCGTCTATAATCACAAAGACTAGAATTCATAATCACTGAGCCACATCATTCTAAGCTCCGCGTTCTCTGCGTCCTCTGCGGTTAACCTCTTTTATTCCCAACACTCATTCGAAACGCTCGCATGACCACTCTCTCAAATCTCGATTACTGCGCATCGCGCTTTCAGGCGAAGCGACGCGATTCACGTGTCATCCACATCGGCAATGTTGCTGTCGGCGGCAACAACCCGATTCGCATTCAATCGATGACGACCACCAATACTCAAGACGTCGACGCCACCGTGGCGCAAACGCTCGCCTTGGCTGAAGCAGGCTGCGAGATCGTCCGTATCACAGCACCCAATAAAGCCGCGGCCAGAGCCCTCGGCGAAATCTCCAAGAAGCTTCGTGCCGCTAAGTGCGACGTGCCACTGGTCGCCGACATCCACTTCCTGCCGACCGCCGCAATGGAGGCCGCGCTACATGTTGAAAAAGTCCGCATCAACCCAGGCAACTACGCCGACAAAAAGAAGTTCGCCGTACTCGAATATACCGACGCCGCCTATGCCGAAGAACTCGAGCGCCTGCACCAAGCGTTCTCGCCGATCGTTCTGCGCTGCAAAGAGCTTGGCCGCGCCATGCGCATCGGCACCAACCACGGTTCCCTCTCTGACCGACTCATGAATCGCTATGGTGACTCACCACTCGGCATGGTTGAAAGCGCACTCGAATTTATCCGTATCGCCGAGAGTCACAACTATCACGACATCTGCCTGTCGATGAAAGCGAGTAACCCAAAAGTTATGATCGAGGCTTACCGTCTGACCGCCGCACGTATGGCCGAAGAAGGTATGAACTACCCGCTGCACCTCGGCGTGACCGAAGCTGGCGACGGCGAAGACGCCCGCGTCAAAAGCGCGATCGGTATTGGCGCACTGCTCAACGATGGTCTGGGCGATACCATCCGCGTCTCACTTACCGAAGATCCAATCTACGAAGTGCCCGTTGCCCGCGACCTCGCCGACAAAGCAATGGCGCTCTGGAACCAGCAGGCGGAGCTACCACTTTCGGCCGAAACCAAAGACAGCATTAACCCGTTCGACTTCAATCGCCGCAGCGCCCGCGTCATTGAGCTCGGCCCGAAATGTAGCATCGGCGGCGACGTCGTCCCCGCCGTGATGGTCAAAACACAGCACCCGATCAGCGCAACTGCAGAAATCATCCAAGACGTTTGCCGAACCCAGAGCTCGCTCAAAGAAAGTAAGCTCGAAGGCCTCCAAGTCGAGATCAACAGCAGCGGCGACCTCACCGCATTTACTGGACTACACGAAGCCCTGCATAGTGTGGTACAAGCCTTCGTACTCGAACTTTCGGACGCAGTCGACCTCACTGACCTCGAAGCATTCGAATGGCCTGAAGACGGCCTCGCCGGCATCACCCTGCTGCAACACATCGAAAAGGAAGACGCCTACTACGCGACCAACCTGCTACAGTTTTGCCGCCAAAAAGGTTTCAACTGCGCCATTGATTGCCAAGCTGACGCCCTGCGCGAGGAGATCGGCGTACAACTCGCCCCGATGGGCAGCGAGCGTCTAATTCTAACCAGTGGCGTTCGAGCTTGCTCGGGCTCTGCATCAGAATCGCCCAACCACCCCGTCGGCAGCTACCGTACCCTTGCCGAAGCTGCCCAAGCCTTCGTGCCGGACGCACCTATCTGGATACGTAATACACTAACGAACACGCTTGCGCCGAAAGACTACTTTTCAGATCGCCTACTCGAAAGCAGCATTCTCAGCGGCGCCCTACTCTGCGATGGTATCGGCGACGCGATCAGCATCGAGACCGAACCACTCCTCGAAAAAGCCACCACGCTCGCTTATAATATTTTACAAGGCGCACGCGCACGCATCACCAAAACCGAATTCGTCGCCTGCCCAAGCTGCGGTCGCACCCTATTTGATTTACAAAGTGTCACCCAAACCATTCGCGCACGGACCGACCACCTCAAAGGTGTTACCATCGCGATCATGGGCTGCATCGTTAATGGCCCTGGCGAAATGGCTGATGCTGACTTCGGCTATGTCGGTGGCGCCCCCGCCAAAATTAATCTCTACGTCGGCAAACAATGCGTAAAGTATAACGTGCCCGCCGAAGAAGCCTTAGACCGTTTGATCGGTCTAATCAAAGAGCACGGCAAATGGGTCGAGCCGAGTTAAGCTAAAGCCGATTAGGCAATCATGACATCTTCCATGTCGTCAATTTCATCTAGGTCTACCTCAAAGATCTGATGGTTGAGCTGCGCACGGAAATCATCATACTTGATCAGTTCTAATCGGCCATCGAAGTGCTCGACGATCGCAGTCTTGGATTCCACCCAGTCGCCCGAGTTTAAATAGTGAATGCCATCGATTTGCTTATCATCGGCACTGTGAATATGTCCACACATGACACCATCACAACGCACACAGCCAACACACTCAAAAAAATCAGTCCAATAGTCATAATAACAGAAGTTTAAATTAACAGAGTCTCCAGCTGTAGCCGGCAAGAATGACGCTTAAAGTGACGATAAAAAAGCAGATCTAAAAAAAGAACTACAAAATGAAGCGGGCTGCAGGCATTTGCAAGTTTGAGTTGAAGCCGAACCTCACCTGTCATTAACTCGTCACATGTCTACCATCGGAACACCTTTTACATCTACGGCAATAAAAGTGCTGCTTTGCGGCTCAGGCGAACTGGGTAAAGAAGTCGCCCTCGAATTACAACGCTACGGCGTTGAAGTCATCGCCGTCGATGCGTATGCCGACGCACCAGCCATGCAAGTGGCCGACCGCTCACATGTTATCTCCATGCTCGACGGCGACGCCCTCCGCGCTGTGATCGAAGCAGAGAATCCCGACTTCGTGGTACCCGAAGTCGAAGCCATCGCCACTGATACACTCGCTGCGATTGAACGGGACGGCATCGCCACCATCATCCCCACCGCTCGCGCCACCCAACTCACGATGAACCGCGAAGGCATTCGCCGCCTCGCAGCCGAAGAGCTGGGTCTGCTCACTTCGCCATATCAATTCGCCGACACGTTGGAAGACTTTACCGCTGCGATTCACGCAATTGGCATGCCCTGCGTGATCAAGCCCATCATGAGTTCTTCTGGCAAAGGTCAGAGCGTCGTGAAAACAGAAGCCGACATCGAAGCCTCCTGGAATTACGCCCAAGAAGGCGGCCGCGCTGGCAAGGGTAAGGTCATCGTCGAAGGATTTGTCGATTTCGACTACGAGATCACCCTACTTACCGTTCGTCACGTCGATGGCACCAGCTTTTGCGCGCCGATCGGCCACATTCAAGTCGATGGCGACTACCGCGAATCCTGGCAACCGCAAGCCATGAGCGAGGCCGCACTCAATAGTGCGCAGCAAATGGCCGAAGCCGTCACAAGCAGCCTCGGCGGCTATGGACTGTTCGGTGTCGAGCTCTTCGTCAAGAACGACACCGTGATCTTTAGCGAAGTTTCCCCACGTCCGCACGATACGGGGATGGTCACCATGATCTCGCAGGACTTAACCCAATTTGCACTTCATGCCCGCGCCATTCTGGGATTACCAATCCCCAGTATTCGCCAATTCGGCCCCAGCGCCTCATCGGTGATTCTAGTCGAAGGCAAGTCGGAGCAAGTCAGCTTCGGCAATCTGCAACAAGCACTTAGCGAACCTGACACACAGCTACGCCTGTTCGGCAAGCCAGAGGTCAATGGTAAGCGTCGCATGGGCGTCGCCCTAGCCCGCGCCGAGACGATCGATGCCGCTCGCACTAAAGCCTGCCGCGCATCGAGCGCGGTGGAGGTGCAATTGTAGTTGAGGCGACACTCTTGTCGCTTACTTTGAAACGTATCTGAATATTGCGGGAGGACAATACTGAACAGCAAAAGCGACAAGAGTGTCGCTTCTACTTTCCCGCTACGGTAGCCAAGGATATTTCCTGAAATTGGGCTCGCGCTTTTCGTTCCATGCTTTGCGGCCTTCCTCGCCCTCTTCGGTGAGATAGTAGAGCATCGTCGCATTACCCGCTAATTCTTGTAGGCCTTGCTGACCATCCACGTCGGCATTGAACGCCGACTTGAGGCAACGAATCGACAGTGGGCTATGATTCATCACTTGCTGCGCCCATTCAAATCCTTCGGCTTCGAGTTGCTCATAGGGAACGACCTTATTGACCAAACCCATATCCAGCGCTTCCTGTGCATTGTATTGGCGGCACAAATACCAAATCTCGCGCGCCTTTTTGTGGCCGACGATACGCGCCAAATAACTCGAACCAAAACCACCGTCAAAGCTACCAACCTTTGGACCAGTCTGACCAAACACCGCATTGTCTGCCGCAATCGTCATATCGCACACCACGTGCAAGACATGCCCGCCGCCTACCGCAAAACCGGCCACCAGCGCGATCACGACCTTCGGCATCGAGCGGATCAACTTCTGCAAATCGAGCACATTCAGGCGCGGCACACCATCTTTGCCGATATAGCCACCTTCTTTATGACCACGAATCTTTTGATCGCCGCCCGCACAAAATGCGAACTTACCGTCGGTCTGTGGATTAAATCCAGTTAGCAGAACGACACCGACCGAAGTATCTTCACGCGCATCGGTGAAAGCCTCGATCATTTCGGATACCGTATCTGGCGTAAATGCGTTACGCCGATGCGGTCGATTGATCGTCACTTTCGCAACACCATCGCACTTCTCATAAAGTATCTCTTCAAACTCGCGGGCTTTTTTCCAATTCATACCGACAAGATAGGACGGGTTTTAACCGAAAAGCAACGTCACGATTCAACGATTAATACACGAAGCTCGCGGACGAGGCATCGCCGAAATTCGGCACGTGCAAGGCGCTAATCTTCTTGGTCTCTGTATCCAGCAACATCAGACGCATTCGTCCGTTTTGACGCTTGGTAAACACTAAGTGCCGACCATCGTTCAACCATGTGGGCTCGACCGCAGACTGCGAAACAGACGTCAAAATCTCACTCTTACGCTTTGTGCTATCATACAGTGCGATCTGAAAACCACCGCTCACCGCTGCCGTAAAGGCGATTAAGTTCTCTTTAACCGGGTTCCATGTCGGCTCAGAGCAATAGCTACTGACATTGGTCGGGATGCGACGCATCGGCCCACCATTGGCAGACATCTCATAAATCTGAGGCTTTCCACGGGCATCTGAAGTAAAGGCCAAACGGCGACCATCTGGAGACCATGTCGGCGACGCTTCTAAGCTTTTATTGGTCGTCAATCGGCGCGGCTTATTGTCGATCGATGCAGCCACATAAATCTCTGCGTTACCGACACTCGTAAGCGACATCGCAATACTCCGCCCATTAGGGCTATACTCGCCGCCAGAATTTGTGCCCTTATATGTCGCCACTGGGATCTTACGACCACTCTGCAGATCGATCATATAAATATCAGGAAAACCTGTTTTATAATAAGTCGTGTAGAGCAGCTTGGTACCATCTGGCGACCAACTAGGTCCAGTCACCAACGCACGATCCGCAGTTAACGGACGCACACGATTAAACAACAAGTCACTCGTATATACCTCGGACACACCACGCTGCTTACCAATAAAGGCTAACTTACCCGCAAAGAATCCTTTTATATGCAAAGTAGCCTCTACCGCCAGATCGCAGGCGCGAAGGGTAGCGTTTTGCAAATCGCGCCCTGGCACCACGCGGCGTAACTGTTCCTGCACTGGCTGGCCAGAGCCAATTGTAAGCGTCACAGACGAGTCACTGGCACGCTCGATTTGAAAGGTAAAAGCCGACTTCGCTGCGGTCGTCACCATATAACCGCCATGCAGAGCAAACGCCCGTCGTGCCAACTTCGCTAGGGCTTCATCAGTGCTGTCCACTGCAATCGCCAAACGCCCCTCACTTTGGCGAACAGCTTCGCCAATATTAATCGACTCCGCCGAAACAGTACTCGTCTGCAAAGAAAACGAAGCAATAAGAAGCAAAAAGTAATGAAATATACGCATTTATAATAAATAGTCGTAGGCTTGCAATAACCGCAAACGCAAATCCACTTCAATAAATATTTTTTAATCATTGGGAGGCGTAGCAAAGTTCAGAAGCTGCGCCTGCGTAATAAGATAGAATTGAGATCCGCCTACGCATCCTCAACAAAACCGACTCTTTTGCGAATATTTATTCGATTCGTGTTGAGTCGCAGCCAGAGAGTTCCACTCTGCTCAATTCTTCAACCAAAACATACAGTGGACATAGAAAGCATCAAAGCAGCTCTTAAGACGGTCAAATTCCCAGGGTTTAGCCGTGACATCGTCTCCTTTGGCCTCGTCAGAGACGTCGACCTTAAAGATGGCGAAGCCCTGATCAGCGTCGAAATTACGACCGCAGACACGAAAATTCCCGAGCAAATTGCTGCCGACATTAAGTCCGCAGTGGGCGCCCTCGATAGGATACTCGACGTCAAAATCCGCATGGAGATTTCCCAGCCAAAAAATCAGCCCAGTCCGACTGGCGGAGCCAACGGTAGCACGCCGACTAACAGCGCCGCCATGCAGAAGGTGAAATACGCCATCGCAGTCGCCAGCGGCAAGGGCGGCGTCGGCAAATCCACCGTCACAGTGAACCTCGCCTGCGCACTGCAACGCCAGCTTGCAGCAGACGGCAAGGCTGGCGTCGGCATTATGGACTGCGACATTTATGGCCCGTCCATTCCTCTGATGCTCGGCGCCAGCGGACGCCCAGAAATCGATAACGATCTAATCGTACCATTAGAAAATTTCGGCGTGCGTACGATGTCGATGGGATTCCTAGTCGACGAGGACTCCCCAGTCGTCTGGCGTGGCCCAATGATCATGAAGACCATTCAACAGTTCGCGCAAAACGTGAATTGGGGTGAATTAGAAATCCTCGTCGTCGACCTGCCACCAGGCACTGGCGATGCACAGCTCTCTTTAGTGCAAACCATCCCACTCGACGGTGCAGTGATCGTGACGACGCCTCAGCCAGCGGCATCCAATGTAGCTCGACGCGGCGCGCGCATGTTTGAAAAGGTCAACGTGCCGTATCTTGGCGTAGTCGAGAACATGAGCTATCTCGAAAACGCAGATGGCACACGCCAGCAGCTTTTTGGTGAAGGCGGCGGCGCAAGTACTGCAAACAGTCTCGGCACGCCACTTTTGGGCGAAATACCAATCGATCCCTCGATTCGTATCGGCTGCGACAACGGCATCCCGATTGTCGTTAGCGAGCCCGAATCAGTGGCAGCGAAAGAATTCTTTAAAGTCGCCCGCCTAATCATCGAGCAATTAAATATATAGTTTTTTGTAAAAACTATATTGTTTTTATTTTGAACTAGCCACCGAAAGCCTTGTCATTAAGTATTACTTTATAGTGTTCAACCCAAAGGCAAATTGCCTGTAATGAGTAAGGATAAAAAAGATATGTCACCCACAACCACCAACGCAAAGCCCTCCAAAGGCTTCGCAGAGCGTTCCAGTTTATATCAAGAGTTCCTCGCAGAGCGCGAAGAAATCCTTCGACATAAATGGATTGAATCGGAAAAAAAGGGTAAAGACATTGGTTTCGAACGCGCCCTGCTCGATTGGATTCGAAAGCACCGCGAGAACTGGCGGAGCGAGCGAGCGCCCAGAAAAAAATAAACTTTCAAAAACCTCAGCAACATTGCTGAGGTTTTTTTGTGCGCGACTCACTCCTAAACTGTTGCCCCCACTTGGCCTTCGTCGTTAGACGGGGGATCGGCTCCACTGAAATCCGGCGCACCAATGACTCGCTCCCCGATCTTACGATCGAGGCTACGCCCATGCCTCCAGGCACAAAAAAACCGCCTCGTGAGGCGGTTTTAGTGAATTGGCAGTATCGCCAAACAAGATTAGTTCTTGATTTCGCGGTGCAGTGTATGACGACGAAGAAACTTGTTATACTTCTTTTTCTCAACGCGATCTGGCTGCTGCTTTTTATCGCGACTAGTCATATAGCGGGATACTGGTTTGCCCTCGGCGCGTGCCTCAGTGCATTCAATCATTACGTGTTCTCTGGCCATACTAAAATTCTCTGTTGGATTTTGAAAAAAGAGCGGAAGTTAGGTGCTTCAAGAGCTGAAGCAACTCTTTTTTCACCTGGATATCAATAAAACCGACCAGACCAGAGCTTGAAATCACTGAATACTTCGATCAAAAACAAACTTCCACTTTGATTCATCCTCTTAATTTCCAACGATATGACACAACAAGGATCGGCAGGTAACGTCATTGCCGCACTTTGCAGCTTCTTTATTCCGGGACTCGGGCAGCTTGTGCAAGGCCGACTACTCATCGCCATCGTCCAATTCGTTCTAGCCGCGGTTCTTTGGGTCGTCCTGCTCGGCTGGATCATCCACCTTTGGTCCATTCTAGATGCTGCTCTATTTAAAGCTAAATAAAGGGATTCGTATTTCATTAGATTGCGTATTGCCCTCATCGACTCAGCACGCTTTTACTCTTTGCTTCAAATGAGCAAAACGTCCCTTACAGTTTCCATCGGCACCGACCACGCAGGGTTTCCCCTCAAGGCGCCAATCATTCAATTTCTGCGCGACCGTGGCCACCAAGTCATCGATTGTGGCTGCGAATCGACCGAGTCCTGCGATTATCCCGACTTCATCCGCCCTGCGGCAGAGGCGGTGGCAGATGGCAAAGCCGATTACGGCATCGTGCTCGGCGGAAGCGGCAACGGCGAAGCCATCGTTGCCAATAAGGTCAAAGGCGTGCGCTGTGGCCTCTGCTGGGACGAATGGTCCGCGCAGATGACTAAAGAGCACAACGATGCCAACTGCATCTCCATCGGCGCCCGACCAGTTTCCGAAGCAATGGCGCTCAAGATTGTCGGCATCTGGCTCGATGCTGATTTCGAAGGTGGCCGCCACCAACGCCGCGTCGACAAAATCGAAGGCTAAGTCACCTCCCAACTTTTCTTTTTCACATTTAATCGATACCCAATAATTCTCATGGCAGACAAAAAAACAGACGACACAGGCAAAGGCGCAGGCCCAAAAATCCAGGAAACATTCCTCAAGGAGCGTAAAGTATTCCTTTGGGGTGAAGTCTCGGATAAATCCGCTCGCGATATCACCGAGAAACTCCTCTATCTCGAAGCAGACGCTCCGGGCAAAGAGATCACTTTTTACGTCAACACTCCAGGTGGCTCTATCACAGCTGGCATGGCAGTATATGACACCATGAAGCTGATCAGCTCACCGATCAAAGTCATCGTCACAGGTATGGCCGCCAGCATGGGTTCAATTCTGCTCTGCGGGGCTGACAAGGGCAAGCGCTTCCTCTACCCGCACTCACGCGTATTGATCCACCAACCGCTCATCTCCGGCCAGATGGTCGCTGTAGCGGTGGATATCCACATCCAAGCGATGGAAATGGAACGCCTACGCGACGAGCTCAACGCGATCCTTGCAGAAAGCTCGGGCCAGAAGCTTGAAAAGATCCAGCAAGATACGGACCGCGATTTTTATATGACCGCGAAAGAAGCCATCGCTTACGGCCTAGCCGATGCAATCGTCGAAAAGATCTAAGCGCTCCCAAGCCTGTTTACGAAATCCCCACCGTCAACACGGTGGGGTTTTTTATGGACGCAAATGCCATGAGGACTTGATTCAACGGGTAGGGACGTCCCGCAACGGCACAGGTTTTTACCTACAAATCGCTTCTGATTCTTTACACAAATTCCAACATCAGTAGGCACAAAAAAAGGCCGGCCCGAAACGGGACGGCCTTAAGGAAAGACTATTTAAGTCCGAAGTTAAGCAGCAGGTGCTGCGTTCGCTTCTTTTGCCTTTTCAACTAAAGTATTGAAAGCGACTTCATCGTGAATCGCTAGCTCGGAGAGCTGCTTACGGTCCATATCGATCTCAGCAGCCTTGAGGCCACGGATGAAACGACTGTAGTTGATGCCATTTGCACGGCATGCAGCATTGATACGAACGATCCAGAGTGAACGGAACTCGGACTTCTTTTTACGGCGGTCGCGGTAAGCGTAAACTTCCGCGCGGTCGACTGCATCTTTCGCATAGCGAAAGAGACGTGATTTGTTTCCAAAATAGCCCTTGGCTTTTTTCAGAACTTTCTTGCGGCGTTTTAAGGTTGCCGGACCATTAGTTGCTCTAGGCATGTTTTATATAATCTCTCGATTTGGTCGCTGTCGGGTCGCCCATTTTCATGTTACCCGACTAGCGTGAGTTTTAGTATCAAACGTTCTTCGATTTAAGCGAAAGGCAATCCGCGAATGAGGTTAGCACGTTGGCCAGGAGCGACCAGTTTGCTTTGACCTGCACGGCGACGTTGCTTGACACTCTTGTTACGAAGGAGGTGACGGTGCCCTGGCGTGCGACGCAAGAGTTTACCGGTGCCTGTCTTCTTGAAGCGTTTGGCGATGGATTTACGTGTTTTCTGCATGAGAAAGTTGGAAAAGATGGGGAAAACACAGCTTTTGCAGCGGCTTGTAAAGGGTTAAAGTAAGAAACTTAGAATGAAGCCACACTTGAACTCGGATCCCAACAGGTAATCGACTCAATCCCGCCTTTTTTTATGGTTGTTCGTTAATTAGTGGGAAAAGGGTAAAGTTGGTAGGGCAACTCGCCCACACTCCTATCGCGGACAATTGCTCAAACAAGCCCTCCTCAGTCGCAATCAATAATGCCGTGCGCCTATCTGACCGACGTTTTATAACCGACAACCCACTTTCCACTTTCCACCTGCCACTTTTCACGCTCTCATTCACCAGTTATTCTTTTCACTATCGACACCGACACTCCAGATTGTAAATCCCCTTCCCTCCAAAGCCGCATCGTCGGCATGGTGGAGGGACGCGTGCGCCGCTTAAAAGGCTATCAAAAGAGCCATCACCTGCCCGACGGCCACCACGCAGCGGCACAAGCATTTGTACGGAAAGTCGGTCACGAGCACGTCAAAGAACTGGTCGATCAATTCTATACCGACATCCGTAGTCTGTTCGGCCACAAGCGGCGCGAGTTGCACTACACCTGCGAAGATGGCTTCGGCTGCATCAAAACACCCGACTTCGATTTACAAGTCCGCATCGACCAGAGCCCCGAAGATCCGAAAAATTATCAACTCACCACCGAGATCGTCGCGCTGCACAATTCCGAGATCGTCGGAGACGAGCGTTTTCACTCCTGTTTCACGCATCACTGCGAGACCCTGATCGTCGAATTTCCCGGCTCGATCAATATCGACGAAAAAATCGACGCCATCGAAGACATCGACGAGATCGCGCAATATCTGACCTATGAGCCAGACGGCAGCGCCTTCGACCTCAGAATCATTCCACTTGACCTCGAAATAAAGGTCACCGAGAGCGAAATGAGCTTTCAACTGCTCACCTTGCGCAATCTCGACAAACTAATCGAGCACAGCCAACAGGCCTTCGAAATCCTCACCGCAGTAGGACTGGGTGCGTCGCTAAGTTAGACCAGAGACTTGAGGACTGAGGTAAGAGACTTAAAAGGTGAGTGCGAATCGCTCCTGTTCGTGGCGTCAGAGCTTGCTCAGGCTTTTATCAAGCTGGCCTGCAGCAGTGCGGACGCCCCTTGCACTCCTTACTACCACTCTCACAAACACCGCAAGTCGTATCGCCGCAGGCACAGCTTGACTTAATTGCGCCTTCGCTTGATCTTCATCGGCTTTTTCCAACGAACCGCATGGCAACACCCACTCTTAACTACGAACCGATGGTCTTCAATCCGCGTAACGGCGAAGAAGGTCCTCTCTCTGCGATCCAACAAGAAGTGCTTGCACTAAAGAAGGAACGCAATGCGGTCATCCTCGCCCACAACTATCAGGTGGATGAGATCCAGCGCGTAGCAGACTATGTCGGCGACTCACTCGGACTCGCCTACCGTGCAGCGGAGGCCGATGCCGATTGCATCGTGTTCTGCGGCGTGCACTTTATGGCTGAGACCGCGAAGATCGTTAACCCGAGCAAAGCAGTGCTCCTCCCGGATATGAATGCCGGCTGTTCACTCGCCGACTCTTGCCCTGCAGAGAAGCTTGCCGCTTATAAAGCAGCGAATCCAAATGTTTACGTGGTCGCCTACATCAATTGCTCCGCAGCCGTCAAAGCGCTCTGCGACGTGATCTGCACCAGTGGCAACGCCAAGACGATCATTGAAAACGTGCCGACTGATCGCGACATCCTGTTCGTGCCGGATCAGAACCTAGGTCAATGGGTCTCCAAGCAAACCGGCCGCGAGATGCAACTCTGGCCGGGCTCTTGCTATGCGCACGTGCTCTTTACCCAACAAGCAATCGAAGCACTCAGACTCAAATTCCCAGAAGCTCTAGTGGTTGCCCACCCCGAGTGCGTCGAAACCGTGCGTGATAATGCCGACATCGTTTGCAGCACCGAAAAAATGGTCGG
Source organism: Opitutia bacterium UBA977 (assembly GCA_002292345.1). Taxonomy (GTDB): domain Bacteria; phylum Verrucomicrobiota; class Verrucomicrobiia; order Opitutales; family Coraliomargaritaceae; genus Lentimonas. Next base: position 21,251 of record DBBT01000069.1, read on the forward strand.
CTTTTGTCAAAACAACGATGCGCAGCAGTTTATCATTATCACCGAGACAGGCATGATCCATCGGCTGCAACGTGAAGCGCCCGAAAAGACCTTTATCGCGGGCCCCACAGATACTTGCGCCTGTAACGATTGCCGATTCATGAAGATGAATACCATCGTCAAGCTACGCGACTGCCTGCGTGACATGAGCCCACAAATCGAGATGGACGAAGACGTGCGCCAACAAGCCTACGTACCACTCAAGCGTATGCTTGATTGGAG
>DBBT01000108.1:0-9954 GCA_002292345.1 Opitutia bacterium UBA977
TTCCAATGCTTCCGCTGTTTTGGCCGCCTTCTTCTGAAGCGCCACTTTTGCGGCATGCTGTTGCGCACGCGAGGCAGCATTTCGACTGGCATCGGGATCGCCAGCATCACCGCCACGAGCGAGCATCACTGGATACTGCTCATCCCACCATTGATCGTAAGTTGCAGACATTGTGCTGACACGTTCCGGATGCTGTAACGCGATGTCGTACAGACAACCAGGATCTTTTTTGACATCATACAGCGCCCAGCGATCAGCCGCCGAGACGCCCCAATGGTATTGCGCGGTTCCGTTCGCATACGTGGCTTTCGTCTGCCCCTTGCGAACCCCGCGAAGCGTGGTGCATTGACTACTGTATTTGGCACAGTCCGGATCAGCGCATGGCACACTACGCAGCAATAGCATATCGCCCTGCCGCACGGCTCCCATGGCATGCTTGTGCGAGGCAGCAGACCCGCTTGGCCAGCGGCCGACATTATGAAACAAGTAGCGATCATCATGTGCCCAATTTTCACCATTCAGTAATGGCAATAGGCTGTAGCCCTGTAGTTCAGACTGAAGCTCTTCAGGGATTGCTACCCCAGCCAACTCGCATAAGGTCGGCACCACATCGATATGAGCTGTTAAGTTATTCACCGTGCGTGGATCCCAGTGCCTAGGCCATTTCCAGAACGACATCGCGCGGCTGCCGCCCTCCCAGATGGTGCATTTAGAGCCGCGCATGTCTGCATTGTAGACATCGAGTCCTTCGGTCACACCGTTGTCGTTGATGAACATTAAAATCGTATCCTCCTCCAGCCCTCGCTTTTTGAGGAAAGCCGTCAAGCGGCCGAGGTTTTGGTCGATGTTTTCAATCATCGCTAGATAGCTCGCATGCGTATCGTTCAGCCCTTTGGCTTTATATTTTTCAATCAAAGCTTCTGGCGCATCCAGAGGCGTATGCGGCGAATAAGTGCAGAGGTATAGGAAAAACGGCTGGTCACCAGCCTCATCCATAAATGCCATGGCTTCATCAAAAAAAACATCCTCTCGGAACCCTTTGGTCGGGAAACGTTTTTTGTTTCGAATCATCTCTACGTCAAAATGCTTGCGGGGGCCGCCGACATTTGTGGAGCACCAATCAAACCCTCGATCGGCTGGAATGTAGCCTTTGCTGTTACCGAGATGCCATTTACCAATGAACCCGGTAGTATAGCCCGCCGACTGCAGCAACTGCGGCAGGATTGTTACGTCCTGGTATAGGTGTTCGCGCGGAATCAGCGTATGTGTCACCCCATTGCGGAATTCATGCATTCCTGTCATCAATGCCGCACGCGTCGGCGAGCAGGACGGACTCACATAAAAATTATCAAATCGCACACTCGCATCGTGCAAACTATCCATGTGCGGGGTGTCAAGATACGGATGTCCATGACGGCCGATATCGCCGTAGCCCTGATCATCCGTCAGGATGAATATAATATTTGGCTGATCCTGCTCCTGCTGAAAATCCTGCTTGGCCGCGTTCGCGCACAAAGACGACAGCATCATTGCGACCCAAAAACAGCTGCTTAGTTTTATTTTATTATTCATATCTTGTTCCAAGGGTAGAGGCTAACACAATCTACCAATCCTGCCAATCACGCGATTGCGTGATACCCGAACGCCTTGCTTAAACTGGACATGCAGAACCCACGCGCTAGTGTCCTAATTTCGAACCAAGCATGCACCGAATTGTCATCATCTGTCTAACAAGCTTACTGGCCGGATCTTTGTCGGCTATGACTAGCTCGGCACGACCTGTGGCGGAACACTTCTCGACCACCCAACTGGAGCAACGCCTAAAGGCAATCGACGCCGAACTGGATCAACTGGCTCGCTTCAACCCGCGTAGCGGAACCGGCTCGATTGGCTATCGTTCGCCCCCACATTTAAATGCGGATCAACTCGAATGGGTGCAGGTCGAACTGGAGCAGCCCACCGCCATCGACCAAATCGTCTTGGTGCCCGCGATCTGGCGCGACACCGCAAACGGATTCCTAGCAGATGCATTTCCCGTAGAGTTCCGGATCCTTGCCGGAACAGATCCGAATTCCGCTGGCACAGTGATCGCCTCGTTTAGCGAAGAAAATCAACTCCTCCCGCGCATTGCGCCGCTGGTCGTGCCCTGCGACATCACTGCATCTTGGGTGCGAGTCGAGGCCACAAAACTCTCGGCACGTCAATTCGACGGTCAATTCAATCTTGAACTAGCAGAACTGCTGATTTTTAGCGGCGAAGAAAATGTCGCGATTAACCGCCCTATTTCCCTCTCCTCTGCAGACAGCCATCTCGAACCTGCGCAACTTCCAGGCCGCAAAAAGGAATTTCTAGTCGACGGCTTTATGCCCTATCAAATGGACACGGGGCAGGGAGACAAAACTGTTGCCTTTTTCAATGGGGCAGGACCAACGAGCACCCCCACCATCACGATCGATCTGCAGGCGGTACTGCCCTTATCTCGGATCCATCTGCACACGGTGGAACAAAGCGATACCGCCCCACAGAGCACAACCAGCGGACTTGGCCTGCCCAAGTATCTCATTGTGGAAGGCGCCCAACGAGCCGATTTCTCCGACGCCGTAATCCTGATGGAGTATCGCAAAGTATCCATCTACGATGTAGGCCCCATCATCGTGCGCGCCTTCCCTGAAACACCTTGCCGCTATGTCCGTCTGACAGCACTTGAGCCTGACCTCATTTATGGGGATCGGATAATCCGGTCAAGAGTGGGCTTTGCGGAAATTGAACTGTTTGCTTTCGGAGAAAACGTCGCACTCAAAAAGCCTGTAACCACAGAGCTCTTAACAGGCTATCGTGCCAGCTCTTTACTAACAGACGGCAGCAACTTTTACGGACGTATCCTCTCCACCCGCGAATGGATGGCTCAACTTGCCCGCCGTCACCAATTGGAATTGGAGCGCCCGCCCATAGCCGCCGAACTCAACCAACGCTATGCACAGCAACAAACGATGCTTCAGCGCATGATCTGGCTGGCGGCGCTGCTTCTGGTCATCATCGGCTTTATCCTCCTCATCAACCGCTCACTGCACCAACGAGCGATCCATCGCACTCGCGAACAAATCGCCGCAGACCTACACGATGAGCTTGGCGCCAACCTACATGCGATCGGTCTGCTCAGCGACTTTGTCAGCCGAGAAAAAGAAAATCCGCAGCAGCTTGAACAACTCATGCAGCGTATGCGCTCACTCACGCAACGCACCGCCGCGGCCGCCAAATACTGCACCAACATGTTGGAAGCCGAAGGGCTCTACGATGACCTGGCCGTAGAGATGCGCCGGACCGCCTCGCGCGTCACCACGGATCATCAACATGATCTATTTTTCGAACGGGAGGAACGACTACAGAACATCTCCCCAGGCAAACGCATCGGCCTCTTCCTGTTTTATAAGGAATGCCTGACCAACATCATTCGCCATGCCGAGGCCACACAGATTACAACTCACCTCGTTGCTGGCGATAGAATGCTAACCTTGTCAATTGCCGACAACGGCCATGGCTTGAATGGCGAAGTCCCCGCCTCACTGAAACGTCGCGCACGACTCCTCAAGGCTAAGCTAAAAACAGAAAGCCTCGCCAGCGGCGGTACCCAAGTTACCCTGCAGTTGAAGACCCGATACTCGCATAAAAAAATATCATGACAGACACTATCCGCATCACGCTGATCGAGGACAACCGCGACTACCGAGACATCATCACCCTCACACTCGGAGCCGAGAGCGACATCGAACTGATCAGCCAATTCGGCACTGCGGAAGCCGCACTGCGCGAGCTGAAGGCTATGCCCGTAGGGACAACACCCGACCTTATTTTACTAGACCTGCGCCTGCCTGGCATGAGCGGTCTGGAGGCGCTTCCTCATTTCCGTGAGGCCGTACCTAAGACCCCCATTATCGTCCTCACTCAGTCGGATCACGAAGTCGACGTCGTAGCTGCCATCTCCCGAGGTGCAGCGGGCTACTTGCTCAAATCCTCCACTCTCGAAAAACTCACCGAAGGAGTCCACACCGTCATGACTGGCGGCGCAGCGCTCGACGACAGCATCGCCGGATTCATTGTCAAAACATTGCAAAGTAAACTGGCTCCACAGGAAATGAACACGGTCGTGACGCCGCGAGAATTCGAAATCCTAACCTTGCTCAGTAACGGTCTGGTAAAAAAAGAAATCGCCGACCAACTCAATATCAGTTTTTCCACGGTCGATACCCACATCCGTCATATCTACGAAAAACTCCAGGTTCAGAATGCCCCCTCAGCGGTGCGTAAAGCATTTAATCTCGGGCTCTTCACCGCACGCGACGACAGCTAATCAGCTTGGTTCAGCGACGGATTGCACAAGGCAGCGACGTCGGAGAAAGGATTTTGTATTTTTTAAGTATGTGAATGGCCTGGGACTTAGCTCCACAGATCTTCGCCGTAGGACCAGCCTTCGCGCACCGGCTCCTTCAGATATTGATTAAGCTCCGGACGATTGGTGATCTGCATGGTGCTCGCATCCCATTCGATGCGTCCACCGAAACGAGCAGCTAAGGCGCCAAGTAACATGACTTCGGTAAAGCGGCTCGCCTCTTCAAAATTGGAACCAGGCTCAGGCCCGTCACCTTTGATAGCACGGGTCCACTCCACAAAGGGCCCGCCTTTTACGCGCGGATATTTTTCGACTGGATAGCCCTGCTCCTTAAAAGCCTTCATCTCGTCACGATTCGCCAAGCGCGGATTACTGGAACGGTTATCGGTAAAGCCGACCGTCTTCTCGCCGAAAAAGAAACTGCCGCCCTTGGGTAGTTCGTCACCCCATGTCCAGTTGTCAGGCTTACTAAAGCCTAAATTCGTCGCGCTGTTATGCCAGTAGAAGGTGCAAGGCTGCTTGCTGCCACGATGCTGAAATTCAAAACGGATCTGACACTCGGACGGTGCCAGCCAGTCGTTACTACCGACTACTGTTTCTGCTTCGACCGCGACCGGCTCATACAGATCCAAAATCCACACAGGCGCGTCGGCAATATGTGGAAACCAATCGCCCAACATACCATTGCCATATTTGCGCCAACGCCGCCACCCACCTGGGTGGTAGCGATTATTGAACGATGCCGCTGGAGACGGCCCTTGCCAAAGATCCCAATCCAATGACGCAGGCACGGGGCTTACCTGTGGCGGCAGTGGATAGCCAGGGTTAACACCAAACAGACCGTCAACTTTCAGATAACTGTGAACCTCATTGATCTGCCCAAACACATCCGCTTCCACCCACTCACGCATCTGCCGAAGTCCATCATACGTATGACCCTGATTGCCCATGCAGGTGACTAGGTTGTAGTGCTCGTTGGCTTTGCGAAGTGTGCGCGCCTCCCAGATATTATGCGTCAGTGGCTTTTGCGTAAAGACGTGCAAGCCACGCTCCATCGCCGCCATCGTCGCGACAAAGTGAGTGTGATCGGGAGTGCCGATGCAAACCGCGTCAATCTCCTTGCCCATCTTGTCGAACATCACTCGAAAATCACTGAACGTGGCAGCTTTTCTAATATGCGGATACTTCTCCGCGTGCTCGTACAAACGATTCGAATCGACATCACACAAGGCCACGATGTTTTCGCCCTGCAAGCCATTGTAGGCCATATAAGCGATACCACCGGCACCAACCATCGCGATATTTAACTTACTATTCGCAGAGACACCTGGTTGGCCAATACTGAAACGTGGTAAGACGAAGGCTCCCGTAGCAGCGGCAGCGGTTTGAATGAAATTTCGACGGGAAATAGAATTCATAATATACAGATTTTTCCTAGTATTGTGAGCAAAGTATACACTTTCTCCCGACTTTCGTCAATAACGCGATTACGGGATGCCTGGTGCAGGGCGACAGGATTGCTTCGCCCTCTTCGTGTTTTCCGGGCGGAACTCCGTTCCTGAAAACACTGCGTCTTCCGAGGCAGGTAGTGCCGACATGACCGGGCCCGAAGGGAACCGGAACAACCTGCTTGCTCCCAGGTTCTCATCTCTGGCGCCCTTCAGACACAAAAAAGCCCTCCTCGTTTCCGAGAAGGGCTCTTCTTTTTGGTCGGCCGACGGGGATGGCATTACGAACCGATTGATTCACTTCGTTCAGGGCGACGCCCCAGCGCTGGGCGATGTCCCCCCTCCACCGGACGCGCTCGGAGAGTGCTTGCGGGATTGGGAAGCTTACTTGCACCACTCGGAAGAACCGACGCTCATCACCTGCGCCTTGATGCACTATCAATTTGAAGCGATTCACCCCTTTTTAGATGGCAACGGTCGCATTGGCCGTTTGCTCACCTCACTCCTGCTTTGCGAAAAGGGATCGCTCACTGCCCCCAATGGACGAACATCCCAAACTTCGCATCGCGGAACCACTGCATGCGCTCGTCACGCTCAGCCTCGGTCTCGTGTATCTGCGGCACAGCGCTCAGATCCGCAATCGCATCCTGCGCGGCAACCTTGGAGTCAGACTCATTCGTCGACATGCAGCCAGTCACAAGGCCCATGTGAACAAAGACACCGACCATAAACAGATAGAACGTAAACTTCCGATTCATATGCATAAATTACCTTTGAATATTTTGAGATTAGCATCGGCGGACACTGCCGATGCTAATCCATTTTTAATTCGGCTATTCGCCCTTGTGAAAATCCGCTTCGATTTCCTCAAGGGAACGTCCGGCAGTCTCTGGCATCCACTTCCAGACCATGAAGATCTGCGGCACCAAAATTGCAGCAAAGAGGAAAAAGGTGACCGAAGGCCCTACTGCGTCGCGCAGGCTCGGAGTAAATTGACCGACAATCGTATCCGTTCCCCACATCGTCAGAATCACAATCGACATCGCATGTGAGCGAATGTTGGTCGGGAAAATTTCCGATGCGAAGATGAATTTGATCGGCCCAAGCGAGAAGGCAAAGAACGCGACAAAGGCACACATCAGCACGATCAACATCGCATTGGCCCCGCTATTAAAGCTCGCACCGATTCCGGCTAAGCAGGCAATGGCACCGATGGTGCCGAACTGTAGCAATTTACGACGACCAAGCTTATCGACAAAGGCCATCGCAATGGTCGTGAAAATCATATTACAAAAGCCGATCACGGCCATGCCACTCAAAGCACCATCGGCCTTGAGACCGGCGCTTTCCAACATCGAGGTGCCGTAGTAGAATACTACATTAATGCCGCTGAACTGCGCGAAAGCGGCCAACAGCATCGCAATGATCAAAGGCTTACGGTATTTCTTTTGCAGCACGTCTACGAAGCGCTTCTGAGTCGCACTCTCCTTGGCCACCGCATCTTGAATGCTCTCTAGCTCCTGATCGGCACCATTACGAAAGATACGATTGAGCACCTGTCCGGCTTTTTCAACACGCCCTTCCTTGACTAACCAGCGCGGGCTCTCTGGCAAGAAAGCCGCCATCACGAGGAAAAACAGACCGGGCACGAGCTCGGAAGCAAACATCGCGCGCCAGGTCTCGTCGGCCACAAACCACTTCATAAAACTCCCTTCCGCAGCGGTTTCGGCAACCGAGGCCGCCCACTGGTGCAGGAAGTAGTTGTTAAACAGTGCGACCATAATGCCCAGTGTGATCGCAAACTGGAACATCGTCACCAAACGACCGCGCAAGTGAGTCGGTGAAATCTCAGAAATATACAGCGGGCACACCATCGCGGAAATACCAACTCCGAGGCCGCCTAACCAACGGGCAAAGACAAGCAACTCGATATTGGTGGCCCATGCACTGCCGATCGCCGACAGTAACATCAACACCGCAGCCAGCAACAGATTGCGGCTACGACCAAACTTGTCGCTCAACCAACCCGACAGCCCGGAGCCAAACACCGCTCCCAATAGACCGGAGCTGACAAAGAATCCCTCCATCACGGGCGACAGAGCAAACTGCAACTTCACCGAGTTGATCGTGCCGGAAATGACAATCGCATCAAAGCCCCACAACAGTCCCCCCAGCGCCGAAGCCACGCAGATGAAGACCAGAAAGGGCAAGTGAGGTTTATGGATGTTTAACTGTTTGGATTCGTTTTTCAACATACTTCGTTTTGGTTTATGTTATTACGGATTGAATGAGACTGACTGTGAACTCAGCAAGCGCACCGGCCCCAGCAGGCCAGAGTCCATCAGCGGCGCATCTTTATCGTCGCGATAGAATGGATAGAGCGTCCAGGTCACCCGCTCCGCCTCCGGAAACTTCCAGCCCCCCAGTATCCAGTTTTTCCATACATTAGTCACGTCCACCACTACATCGTTCGCACCGGCTTTCGCGGCATCGGTGATGTCGATTCGGAACGGCGGCTTCCACAGCACACCAAGCGGTTGGTCGTTGACCATCACTTCAGCCAGATAGTTGACCTCGCCCAGAGACGACGCATAAAGCATCACTGCGAGTGTCAATATCGCGACTTGTATCATCGTATCTATTCCTGTTGTCGGTCGAGCTAGCATCCGGTCCTCAAAAATCCAACTAGTTGTTTTCGTTCAGTTGGTAATTATTTCCGGGCAACAACGCAAAGGAGACGGAACCACTTTTTTCATCCAAGATAACAGGCACCACGTCACCGGTTGTCGTATTTTTCACAACGGGCATGCCCTTCCAGCTGTTAAGCGTAATCACACTTTGTGAGCTGCCATCAGGATGAGTGAAGATAAACGGACTGCTCTCTTTGATGATCGGATATATCCGAGCTGTGAGAGGCGCGTCATCTGACTCGCGAGTAATCAGGACTCCTTTGCCGCCAACAAAACAGGGCGTCTTGTCCCGCGGCATCGCGAAATTCTTCAGTAACTTCGGTCCCTGATATTTTTTTCCAGTGTCGTAGTCGAACCAAGGTCCCTCTGGCAGATAGAGATCCATCTGACTGCTCTCATGATTTTTAACCAGAGGCGCACAGAGCAACGACTCGCCCGCCATCCACTGATAGTGCGTCGGCTCGGCAGCGTTTGCATCATTCGGATAAGCAATCCCCAGCGGCGTCAGCGTGTATGGATAGCCTGAGTGGTAGGATTTCATTGCAGCATCATACAGGTAAGGTCCGATTTGATAGTGAAAATCAAAAGGCCTTTTAAAAAGCCCCTGCTGCTTCTCGTTCCAACCATAGGGCACCTCTCCGACGGCAAGCCCCGCCGTGACTGCCATCAACCAAGCATGGCGGACGACCTTATTTGTATAGTTTTTCATCTGTCGAAACCCAACCGTATCCGAATAAACGTTTGGAGCTCCGCTGGCCGCATAGTGCCAATAATTGATCGGCGTCCGCTGACTCATGTCCTTCACATGGGTATCATTGATGCGCAGCAGCGTGCCTGACGAACTAAAGCTACCGCAGCGTGCCATCACCAGTGCACCCTCATCGGCAAGACGCGCAATAGGGTCATTGAAAATATCAAGCAGGTCAGATCCCACATCCATCATGGTATCTTCTTTAATGCCATCCACACCCCAGGAGCGATAGTGGTCGGTATACCAGTCAACTGCCTGAGGATTACGCCCATCGAGCAGATAGCATGGGACAATCGGAAAGTAGCGGGACGTCTTGACGACCAAATTCCCTGAGGGGTCTGTCACGAAGTAACTCTGATCCACGCCAACCGTTGAAAGGGGGTTACCGTTGAAGAATTTCCCTTTCAAATTGAAGTCCCGCTTCGCACTCTTGGGAATATGCGGTCCACCCGGCAGCACAAAGTTGGTGCGCAGCCCGATCATCCATTTGACATCCTGCGCATGCAGCTTGGCTTTGAAAGCATTCGGCTCAGAAAACTTCTTACCATATTTTCCAAAACTAGTGGTCGTGCCACCCTCTTCCCAGAAGCCGGATCCCGTGACCGCCCAGCGGATGGGATAGCCCTTTTTTTGAAAATCAGAAATGGACTTCAGCACCGTCTCGTCGCGCGTCTGATA
>DBBT01000108.1:9972-37074 GCA_002292345.1 Opitutia bacterium UBA977
CCACGGGAAACCGTTCTCGACTAATAGTTTTTTATAATTCCCGTAAATCGTAGGCATGTCGCCGCTCATATAGTGAAAGGTGACAGGTTCGTCTGCCGTTACCGTCATGGTGTATGCTTCCGGCCCCAAAAGCACCGAGGATTGCTTGCCCCCGAACACCACCCCGGCCAGCCCGTTATGAGGGAAAATGACAAAGGAACTTTGCCAGCGCTTCGAGCTACCATTATTGACTAGCGAATAACGGACATTTTTATCCGTCACCAAATTCAGCTGACCGCTCCAGCCGCCGGCGTCGCCAAGGCCATAGGCCACTGGCAAGCCCCCCAGACTCAAGTCAATCTTGCACGCGCCCTCTTTCTCCGGCGCTACCGTAATGGAAACCAGTCCCTCAGAAGTTGCCACGCTCACATTCGCCTTCAAGTCCTGCGCCGTCATCACCGTAAAATGCCCCGGTCGATCGGAGTGCGCCTCAGTGGCAGTCACTGCTTGGCCGTCGAGACGCAAGCCGGCCTGCGCGTGAGCGGGAGCCAGAATCGTGCCGGACGTGTCTGTGAATTTAAAACGAAAGCCCGTAGGCTCCACCGTTATTCGCTGCGCTCCGAACTTCAGCTCCGTCGAACCACTTTCCACCGCGGCACTCTCTGCTGCGAAACAGCTCACCACGATGGCTGCGAGTGCACTCCAATATTTTATTTTCACCATCACTTCGTCTCGATCGTTTATTAGTAGATCCGGATACCGAACAGAGCGGCAGGCACTTGAGCCGATGGATGTGTCAGTTCCAGTGACAAGCCCCGGGTGCAAACAGGTTCGGCAAAACGAATGCGGTTGACGGTCTGATGATTGCCGGAACAGCGATGCAACTCTTTACCGTCCGCATCGCGGAGCACGTAGTCGCGCACACAGAACGGCATCACATCCTCAGGGTGCCCCCACTGCGCGGTTTCCATGGCATGGTCGAAGTCGGTATCAAAGTGCAGCACGATCTCACGGATCGTTTGCTCAGCATCCCAGGCAATATCGAGGCGTGGGCTCGGATCCGCCGCTGCAACCACCCAGGCATTCGTGGATACCGTAGGACGGAACGTCCCACTCGCGAGCTGTTCTAGTTCAAATGCCTCAAGTGGTTCCGACAACTTGAAGGCCAGATTGTGCCCTTCGGGCCGACGGTCCGGCACCCAAAATTCGAAGCGGTCAATCCCAATGCCTGCTGGTGGAACTTGCTCACCCGTGTTCGATACCGCGTGGTTGAATTTCTTACGCACGGTCATCAGGCCAGTCACGCGCTGTTCAGAACAAGCGACTTCGGTAGCCGCATCGCCGTAGAGGCAGAGGAAGCCATAGCGGTTTTGATCCACTCCGTTAGTGACGGGAAATTCAATGGTCTGCTCACCCGCAGCGAGTGTAAAGGTCTGCTCACAGAGCGTCGCTTCCGGCGTGAAGTTTTCAGCCTTGTCGCTGACCCGCAGCGCTACGCGTAGCTCACCTGCCGCTTTCGCGCGAATTCGCAGTGTCACGGTCGGACGATCTTCAGGCGTCAACGGCAACAGCTGCGCCACCGGATATTCCAGATCCAGCCAAGGACCATCCGCGGAAAGTTCGGTCAACTGTAAGGTGGAAGAAGGCGAAAGTGTCGCCGATTGGGCTAGATCGCAGTCATCGCTCAGTGGGATGCCCGGAATGGCCTGCCCCACTCGATTGAGCGCGCGCTGAAGCGCTGCCATGCGTGTCGGCTCAGTCAGATCACGTGGGGCCAGTCCGTCGCGCAGGCAATGCGACGCCGCCATACCAACCGCAGTAGCGCCGTGTGCGCAGGTCAACATCACACGAGTCGAACCAAAGGCGACGTGCGAAGCACTGATGATACGCCCCGCCAGGAACAGGTTGCTGATATTTCGACTGTAGTAACAGCGATACGGAATCCCGAACACGCCTTTACTGTGCCACTGGTTGCAGGGAGACTTTTCGCTGTAAACCGCATCCGACGGATGCAGGTCGAGTGACCAACCACCGACCGCCACAGCATCTTCGTGTATCCGTTGTTCAACTACATCCTGCTGAATAATCATCGTATCACCCTCAAAGCGGCGACTCTCACGTTTGCCGGGGATGGTGCCGACCCATTCGAGCGTCATATTTTCGGCATCAGGGAACTTTCCAGAATTCTTGATGTGATCCCACACACCATACACCACCTTCCAGAGCTCCCACTTGATCTCTTCAGTGTCGTGCACCGTGTCGCGTCGACCACCGTATTCGATCCACCACAACTTACAGCCGTGCTCCTTCACATCGAAATCTCGATAGCGCGGCACCTCGGTAATATCTTTCAGCGCATACTCCGGAGCGACGTATTTGACCGGCTTGCCAACATCCTTACTGTAAAAATAAATCGTATGCCCAAGCAATTCCCCGTAACTCTCATCCGGTGCGAAGTGTTCGCCAAACTCATCCGAGCTCTCGGCCCCCATACGAAATGCCGCGCCCGCTTGAAAGCCAACGATGCCATCACCGGAGGCATCACAGAAATTTGGTGCGCTCACTACATAGCGAGTCGAATTTTGACTACAGAACGCGGTGACACTTGAAATGGTGTCGGGAGCCGACTTCTCCACTTCGTAGACTGCGGTGTTCAGCAGCAGCCGAATATTCGGCTCGCGCATGACAAACTCGAGCAGGATCGTGTCGAAGATCAACGGATTTCCCTCTTTGTTGCGGTAGGTATTTTCGACCAGAATTTCGTCGACGAGTCCGCCTTCGCGGGACCAGCGGTTGTTGTTGCCCATGTGCGAAGTCGCACCCAGCCCCCATAACCTTACCTCACTGGATGCATTCCCACCCAGCACCGGGCGATCCTGAATCAAGGCGACTTGAAGTCCCTGGCGCGCAGCAGTTACAGCCGCACAGACGCCAGCCAAACCGCCGCCAACCACGGCAAAATCGACCGGGATCGCTTCACATTTCAGGCCACGTAGGCCTTCTGTAGGTGTCTCAATAATCATATAATACTATTCATTGTTTCCAGGCGCTTACACAGCACGCCGGACTTTGTGATAAATAATCGCCGCGAGCAGAAATAGGATGCCGCCAAAAGCAGCTAGAATTCCGTGCGAGGTTTCGTTGACCAGGATGAGCGAACACATCATCGCGCCACAAACGGCCAGACAGACCGCGACGACTTTGGCCGCCATCGGATTGGATTGCACCGCATGCGCCGCCTCGGCTTCGTCTTCTTTACGTGCCAAGGCAGCAATGGTCTTCCAACCAGCGTCTTCACCCCGGCTGGTAAATTCAAGAATGGCGAGCACCGCCACCGGAAAGATGACTCCCACAAAGGTCTTCAGGAAATTCGCATGGGCGATCACCCAGGCATTGATGCTGCCCAGCGAATCGATCCCGCTCAGGAATCCCTCGGCTCCAAAGCCAAAGCGAATCACCACACCTAATCCAAAGCCACTCAGCCCCGTGATCCAGACGGCCCGCCCACCAATCTTACGGCTAAAGATGCCCCAGAGCGAGGGCGCCAGCAGCGGCACCACCATTAATTCGGTAATACTGATTATGAGATCCTTCACCTGACCGAGTTTCTCAATTTGAAGCGCAATCCCGATCAGCAGTATTCCCAGTAGCACGGTAAATATACGTCCTGCGCGGAGCAGCGATTTAGCAGTGCTCGCTTTAGCCAATGGCTTATAAATATCATGCGTTAGCACGCCGGAAAATACGTTCAACTGCGAACTGACCATACTGGCGGTCGCCGAGAACATCGCCGCGAGCATCAATCCGACCATGCCGATCGGCAGCACCGACTGACAGGCAAGAATATATGCCTGTTCGGCATCTGCGCCGGGATTGGATACACGATAAATCATCGGCGGCAACAGCCATAGCAGCGGACTACACAGATAGAGCGCTGCAAAAAGAAACGTGCTCTTGCGCGCATCTTTCTTCGTGGGCACACACAGGAAGCGCTGCACAAAGGCCCACTCCGCTCCGATCATGAAGAAATGAATCGCCGCCCATCCGGCCAAGAAGAACACCGAATACTTTTCCTCTTTGACTAAATCGAAGAAACCTTCGGGCGCGGCCTCAATGAAGCCTCCTAGCCCGCCTACCTGATGGAGTGCCAGAGGCACGACAAACAAGACCGCTAAGTTAAGAATGATAAACTGCAGCACATCCGTCATCAGCACCGCCCATAGCCCACCAATCATGGTGTAAAGTACTACCACCGATCCAAAGATCAGGATCGCCCAGCGCAGTGAGAGATTACCCGTTTCCGGATCACGCAGCATGTTACCTTCATCCAGCGGCATCAACGCCACCAGTATCTTGGCCAGTGCATACAGCGCCGCAGCAGTGCCGACCACCCGTAGCACCATCATCGACCACGTATAGAAATGCAGCGCACCCTTACCAAATCGTAAGCGGACATATTCCGCCGGTGTTTCGATGCCCATGCCTTTCCAGCGACCTGCGACAAACACGCCGACCAACAGCGCCGCCACGCCATACATCAGGTTGATCATCACCGCCACCATGCCGACGTCAAACGCGATGCTGCCCCACACCACGAAGGTATTGGCGGAGAACATGGTCATAAATGCACTCAAGCCACTCGCCCACCATGGCGAAGTGCCCCCAGCACTAAACATGTCGGATGAGTTCTTAACCAACCGCCCCAGGATCACACCGAGCAATACGGTGCCAACAAGATACGCAATTAAAACTGTCCAATCTGCAATAGCCATGCCGTTATTTCACTTTAAAGTTAGGTGTGGTCTGTGCCGCATCAAACTGTAAATAGCTCAAGCTGATGCACCAAGAGGCGCCGTAGTTCGACCAGCCTTCCAGGTGGCGGAACTTTTTCCCTGGTTGAAAAGGATACATCTCGCTGCCGGGTAGTGTCGCGAGATTACCACGAACGGTTTCCAAGCGCGCACAGGTGTCCAACTTATACAGCTTTGGCCAGCCACGCTCAATTTCGGGAAACCCTTGTTTGGGATGCGGAGTCGACGCATGCAGCATCGGGTTACGACCGAACAAATGGTCCACCGAAGCGAAGGCGATACGTTCAAGTTCTTGTTTCAGTGCGGGATCCTCGACCACCCACGAAGCAGAGAGAGCGATGGCCGGCAAACTCAGCGAGTTTCCTACTTCATTCATGCCCGGAATCGTCCACATTTCGTCACTGTATTTACGGAAGTCCCATAGATTGTGCGACCGGCTCACAGCAACGCGTGCCCACTCGGTAATCTTTGCCTGCAAGCCCTCCGGAGCCTGTTGAGGATATTTCTGCAAGAGCCAGACCAAATTCGGAATCGTCCGGTGCTCGGACAGGCGATGGCCCTTCGTCGTGCGCGGATCATTCCAATCCAGATGCTTGATAATCCAGTCTGCCTGTTTGACGGCCGCATTCAAATACATGTCGGCATCCGCCAGCCCTTCTCGCTTTGCCACTTCATGCATCAATAGATTCGGAACAATCGAATGGCCGGGCGCATGGCGGCCTTTGAATGGGTGCATGTGCCCTGGATTGTGAATATTTTGATCAAACGATTCAGTCGTCATATAGGTTTCAGGATTCCACCAAGGACTAATATCGAGCGCACTCGCTCCCCTCTTGTTGGCCGACCCTCCTTGTGTATAGTGCCCTCTTGGACCCCCCTCAGGCTTCCAGAACTTGAGGCAAAATTCCAGACAACGATCATAGAAGGACTGCGGCAGCCATTGCTTCAACTCCGGCCAAGCCCATAGCACATAGGCGATTTGCTCGACTGTCTGTGGCTCAATCAGACTGTTATCGTCATCGAAACTTGCGCTGGGATCACGACCATTGGGCTTCATCAAAATATAGCCCGCCCCCCAGTGGAGAATCTTCACCACGTCCGGCGCGTTCGCCTTGGGTGGCTCCAACTGATAATAGCCGCGCGCCGCATCCATCACCCCCGGGCCCGCACCATCTCTGATGTAAACAAAGTCGGGCGCAGTCACACGCGCCTTCTCTGCCTGCCAATCGATCTGACGTGGCATCGAGTTAATAAATTCTGGATCGGAGAGGTAAAAGAGCACGAGTGAGGGAACGATCGCATCGTAATAGGTGCCATCACGAAAGCCACAGCCCCCATACGCGCTTGGGTGCGTGCCAACCACCGAGCGCACATCATTCAAGAAATCCGTGGCTGCCTGCCAATACTGTTCTTGATCGAGGTTCGCTCGAATTAAAAACGGATCACTGGTGTTCGACGTAAGTTCGCCGCCACTGAGCTCTATCACATAGCGCGCAGCCGAATCAACCGGCTGAAACGAGCTGAAATCACCGATCCCACCTTCAATGAAACCCATATATACAATCTCCGAATCACCCTGTTCGCGTAGTTTGAATTCGGTTCCATCCGCAGACAACGGAGCCGTAAAACGCTTCGGACGACCGGTAAAGTAACCAATCTGATTCACACCAATCTGGTGTTGGCTGAAGCGGATACCGTAATCCTCTGTCTGAACAGCAGCCTCGCCGACATCTTGCAGCCCCAGCGCTTCCTTGTTATTGTAGACCGCAATCTCGCGGATACGTGCCGCGCCAGCTCGCAACAATTCCAGCCGAACTTTCGTCACATTAACTTGCTCAATGTAGATGCGTTTCGAGCTCTTCGTATTCTTACGAATATTCCAATCGTCATGGCGCTTCCAAGTGCCATTTACTTCGACCGAGACATCGAAATCTCTCAGACTACTGCCAGCCTCAGTCTTCCAGCCAGAGAACACATCGATCATCCCAACCTTGGTCGGCTGTGTAAAGGCCAGTTCCACCCAAGGCTTGGAATCACCCTTGGCAGCCAGCCAGCGAGACGCATCACTGACGATGCCATCGTTCACCTTGTCCGCAGTATAGCTGCCTCGGTGGCTACTCACAGAGACCACAGCGGATTCTGCCAAATTAACATCTGCCGCCTGTGCCACCGGCACAAATAGTGGATAAAACAGCGATAGGGCTAAAAGTGTTTTTGGGTTCAACATTCTCATGTGATCAATTCTGTAAGAGTTATTATATTAAAAAGACGGATACCCCAAGCAATTGATGCATTCGACGCATAAAGCTCATCTGCCTCTACGGTAAATCAGTAGGGATACCCTAAAATAGCAAATGACACCCCGCATCGATATACGTATATGCGTAAACTTTTAATGGATTCACGTCCTCCGCTTGACCCGCACACAAAAAGAGGCGTTATTACTACCATTCCATCCCCTCCCCCTCCTCTATTCCTTCCTTCCCCATGAGCGCCGAAACACCCCGCATTGCGATTCTAGTCGACTCCTCCACCAGTTGGGGGCGTCGAACGATTCGTGGCATTCTGGACTATACACTCCAGCACGGGCCGTGGGACATCTGGATCGACCCGAAGGGGCAGAACGAGAAATTCACCCTCCCCGAGGGCGAACAATTCGACGGAGTGATCGCCCGTGTATCCAATAAGCGACTACTAGGTGAACTCAAATCCAGAAAAATACCGGTCGTCAATGTGTCAGGCATCCAATTCGAAAAGAGCCGATTTCCACGAGTGTGCATCGACCAGGAAAAGAACGCGGCGCTTGCACTCGAACATTTCAAAAGCCGCTCGCTAAGGCATTTCGCCTATGTAGGACCGCGCCACCTCGACTACGTCAAGCAACACGAACGCGCCTTCGAGCGTGCCGTTTCCAATAGCGGCATGACATGTCACGTCTATGAAAACAAAACAACTGCAGGAGACGACTGCTTCTGGCATCCATCTCAACAAAGACTGATCACCTGGCTGAAAAGTCTCCCCAATCCAATCGGCATCTACACTTGGGGCGTTGAAGTGGGGCGTGACCTCATCCTGGCTTGCCGCAAAGCAGGACTTCAAGTGCCTCACGACGTAGCGATACTCGGCGGTGATTACGACGAACTGCTCAGCGACGCATGCCACCCGGCACTCTCAGGGATCCTCACCCCCGCACAGCAAGTAGGTTATCAAGCGGCCAGCATCCTGCACCAGCAGATTCAAGGCGATACAGTCTCTCGTGCCCCCATCCTTCTCCCCCCTAAAACAGTTGTCGAGCGCCTATCCACTGAAGTGATGGCCGTCGATGACCCACAGGTGCAACAAGCCATTCAGTATCTACAAGCACACGCCTGCGAAAATATCACAGTGGACGACATACTGCGGCAAGTGCCCATGGCTCGCCGCGCCCTGGAACGCAAATTCAAGACGCACCTAGGACGTTCACCGGCAAAGGAGATCTGCCGCATCCGTATTCAGCGAGCACGCAAACTACTCGCCGAAACCAACCTCACGATGCAAGACATCGCAGAAGCCTGTGGCTACACCTCCTATACCTACCTTGGCAACGTGTTTAAAAAGGAGACTGGTATCTCACCGGGGCGCTATCGTAAAGAAGCCATGGGCTACAAAATTGAAAAACCGTTGTAGTGAAAGGTGGTGCTTTGGTTCAACCTTAGTTTACAACGCGCCCTTGCCCAACACCATCACGATGCAAACGCGCCCTCTTCGAGAGGCACGTCCTACACCATCATTCCGCACCGAACATTATTCGCGTTGTAGGACGCGGTTCTTTGCGAAGCAAAGGCCGTGTTGGCGCTCCCATATACACGGTTAATTAAAACCTTCCAAACATCATTCGTCGCTCTAGAATATACGAATGGAACACCAATATCCCAACCGGCCTCCTCGGCTTTCAAATGTGTTCAAAAAATTTGATCCACCGCTCTACTTTATCACATGTTGCACTTTCGACCGAAAGCCACTGCTCGATAGCGACCGATTTCATGAACATTTCGTAGCGCTTATGACACGAAAGTGCCACGATGGGATTGTATGCGGGGAATACGTAATCATGCCAGACCACATTCACTTCTTTCTACGGATCGACCCAAACCGTTATATTCTGGGAAAAACAATCGGTTTCTTAAAACAGTCGCTGTCAAAACCACTCAGAGACAAAGGAATCGCTCAACCACATTGGCAACCAGGCTTCTTCGACCACATATTACGGAGCGCCAACAGTTATTCTGAAAAATGGGATTACGTAAGAAACAACCCACTGCGAGCAGGCCTAGTTCAAAATGTAAACGACTGGAAATACCAGGGAACCATCCATACGATTTGTTATTAGTCAAAACGCGCCCTCTTCGAGAGGCACATCCTACACCATCATTCCGCACCGAACATCATTCGCGTTGTAGGACGCGGTTCTTTGCGAAGCAAAGGCCGTGTAGGACATACACCACCGAGCACGACGCTAACGACGGACAGGCCGTCCCGACGAAAATGCCTAAGCAGCTCTGCTTGACTCTTACCCGCCTAACTCCAGGCATAAAAAAAAGACGTCCGGATTGCTCCNNCGGCGACGAAGCATCACGCTACAGAGAGCCAATAGACCGCTCATAAGAGCGTAGGTGCCAGGTTCCGGAACGGCAGAGACGACGGTGCCGTTGAATGACAAGTCATCAAATCGATGAATGTAGTCGCTACCACCGGTGTTGTCAGCGAAGTAGAGCCTAAACTCGGTAGTCCCTGTGAGACCCTGGTATTCCGCAGCGGCAAGGCTAATAGTAGCAGCAGAACCATAATTTATACTCCCACCGTTAACATCAAAGAACTCATCGTGAAAGGCAATAAATTGGTCGCTAGCAAATCCATTGATATCCGAAAGAAGGTAAGCTCTAGACTGCTTACCGGCAAAAGTACCATTGCGGCTATATCCATGTTCGAAGGTAAAAGATGAAAGGTCCATTTCGAACCCATCAGCAACTGTTAGATCGAAAGAAATGTAGTCATCAGCAGTGACTGCATTCGCAAGACTTATTTGATTAAATCCGCTAGTTACGCTTGATCGAAGATAGAAAGAACCAGCGGCTGCGTCTGGACCAGCACCACTTGAACGCCCCACAGAGCCTCCTACATTGATGCCGGCACCAATAGCAATGGTATCTGCCGTCAGGTTTGCATCTTCAGTTGTAGCACTCAGATTCGAGGCAAAAGTATACTGCGCAATCGTGGCTGCTGACAAACTTGCGGACGTCATCAGGCCGACAGCGGCGGTAGCGAAAACTCCAGTTCGCAATATTTTAATTATATTCATCATAGGTACGGTTAATTGAGTTTAAAATAAGGTAAGAATGAGGATATTAACAGGATTTAAGCAGCTAAGATACATGAGATTGCGCATTAAAATTACGAGAATGCGCCATTAAAAAAAGTTATATTAGTCGACGCAGAACTAGTAATATTGCCTGCGACAAAAAATCCATCAATATATCCGAGCAAATACGTCTTGAACAGTAAATGAAAAGTAATTGTTAGAAGTAATGACATTGCCTATATTCATCGTGCTAGCAGTATTTGTTTCACTCGCTCTCGCGAGCAAGGATGCAGAGCACTTGCACTATACTCAGAAGCACCCAGGCCTGAACTCACAGTAAAGGCATTTGTGTCGTTCACAGCCTCAGTTGTGCGTCCAGATTGGATGCGAAGGTATACTGCTCGATCGCTTCCACGGGCAAGTTAGCAGACGTTCGAAAAGTCTGACGCGCCTTTTTAAAATGTGAAATAACTGCTCAGAAGACTACTCTGCTTGCAGAGACAGGCGAACAAAGAGCTTGCGCTCTAATGCCACGCTGTCAGGCAGACTCACCACGACTCGGTCGATGCCGCTGCCGTAGAAGTTTTCGGAAACTGTGACTGTCACGCCATTGGTGTCGTGTACCACGGGGTTCCAGTTGGACAAGTCTGAACTATACTCAGCGATGATGGTTGTTTTTGAATCGCTGTGAGACGTTTGTTTGCGACGGTATTGAAACTCAAATCTGTTGTCGGTACGCGTGTAAGCCGGCTTGACTAATTGATCATCAGAACCATCCGCAGGATCACCGCCGAGGATATATTCAAGACCAGTCGCCAGGCCACCACCATCAAAGTCCAGAGCCTCAGTACGATCCGCCAGCCCCGGGAATCCGTCCGACCAACTCGTATAGGCAGGCGACAACTCGTAAATGCCGGTCAGTTTCAAATTACTGATTGTTACTGCGGGATTTGTGCCACTGGTATTTCGAGTAAACCCAAGCAAGAGGTAATCATAATCCCCAATGCGATCGGGAGCGGTGGTGAAACTGGACAGGTCAAACGTTGCGCTATAGCTCTGCGCACCCGTTGCTCCCGTTAGGATGGCAGCTGCGTCCGATGCAACTCCAGGCGTGCCGCTGAAAGCCCCGTCGGCCCCGCCAAGATTGTAAGCTGTCAATGCCCCATTCGATGATTCCCAAGCGTTGCCATTCGTAGCGAAGAGGTTCATTGTCAAAGTCGAGGAGCTGGAGTTCACATCTACATAGCCCCAGAGATGGGCATAAAGGGTCTCGGAGGCGCTCGCGGTTGTATAATCGAAACTCAGCTGAATCTGATTGTAATTACTGTCGGC
This sequence comes from Opitutia bacterium UBA977, assembly GCA_002292345.1. Taxonomy (GTDB): domain Bacteria; phylum Verrucomicrobiota; class Verrucomicrobiia; order Opitutales; family Coraliomargaritaceae; genus Lentimonas. The sequence continues at coordinate 21,433 of DBBT01000108.1, forward strand.
AAAGGCGTCCAGATTGATGATGATCCCCAATGCGCCTTCGGAGACAGCATTGTTCTCTAGACTGGCATTGGACAACACACCATCTGCGGCAGACCACGCGCTGCTTTCCGATTTCACAAAACCTACAGAGTCGCGAGTCATATAGTTGGCGGCTATATTATCCAGATCCACCGTCCCAATGAGGTTATCGGAAGCCGCATACACCTGTATCTTCAGCTGCGCGGTAGCACTACCCCCTAAGGAGGTGGCCTGTATCGTGAAGCGGTTTTCGGCGGTATCGCTCGCCGCTTCAGGTGTTCCGGAAAGCGTTCCATCCGCTGCCACAGTCAGCCATGCCGGACCTGAAAGTTTAGAGTATGTGATGGCATCGGAATCAGGATCTGTGGCGAAGCCTGAAAGCGAACCAGAGAAAGCTTCCCCCTGCGTCACGGCGGTTGCAGAGATGACATCACTACTAAATACCACGGGCTGATTGGCGCTTGCCGTGACCTCGCTACTGAAGGCCGATTCTGCAAAATTTTCATCTCTGGAACTTACCACATAATAGTGAGTGGAAGCATGCATGTCTGTATCAATATAATCACTACCAGTCACGGTAGCAATCGCCTGATATCCGCTGCCCGTCGCAGTGCTGCGGTAGACCGTGTAGCCAGTCAGGCCGGGCTCGGTGTTATCGGCCCAATCCAGAGAAACCTGTGTGATGTCTGACTGCGCACTGAGGCCCGCCGGAGCGGCCGGCCCTGCAGGCACCGACGGATCCGACGACACCACACGAATGCGCCAGCCTTCGTTCAGGTCCAGTGATGGCCGCGGAATGTTGAATGCATAATTCACAGTTCCATCGCCATTCTGCACACCCTGATAATAGTTGTTGGCCGCAATGTTGACTGACTCAAGATCCGTCCAGACACCGTCTGCCCAACGCTGCGCAGTCAGTTTCAACCCGACTTCAGCACCCTTGATCAGGATGGGCACATGCCCGATTCCGCCACCGTTGAAGGTAAAATCGGCAAGAACCCCGTTGCTCGGCTCCGGCTGGATTTCCAGCGGATAATTGTTAAGGCGTAGCCCTTGATGCATGACTATATCCAGTTGCACATTGTGTACAAACTCATCGCGTACCGGTTCCCATGCGCTTTCGCCGCTTTCTCCATAGGCCGTCAGACGGTTAATCAGTTCCGCATCACTCCCCCAGTAATCATCGACATGCTGCGGCGGCAAAATAAATTCGACTTCGCCCTTCACGATGTCTCCGGCATTATAGGATTCGTTTACAGAAGATCCGCTGAGGTCAAAGAGCATCGTGGAATCAATACCGTAGCGGTGCAGGTAGAGCGGAAGAGAACTGCCGTTCAGCGTCGAGGAAAGCGGTATCATACCGCGCAAGGCTTTGGTGGAATATCCCTGCCCAGAGTAGTAGTCATCTATACTTAACCATTTATCATCAAAGGCAATAGGTGCCCCCCGATAAGTATCCCCGCCTCTGGTGATCATGCTCGACAAAAGCACACCGTCCGCATCGCCGACCGTATAGTTGTTGTAGAAAGCGGATTTATAGTCGTCGGCGGCCATCTGGTAAAAAACCAGACGATTCGGGGAATCCACATCCTGCAAAAAGGTATATTCATACTCATGAAAACGGCGATGATAGTCGAGCGTCGCCCCCGCACGGCTCCTGTATGTAAACCGGATCTTGTCGTCGTCGGTAACTCCGGTATAAAGTACCTCGGTCATATTGGGTCCAGTCCAGTGATAGCAGGTCTTGAGGCGTTTCTCCCGACGGCGGGTATTAGCACTGTCGTAATAAACCAGGAAATCGCCGCCGCCTACATTTTCAGTCCAACCGTAATCGGGATTTGTTTTATACGAGGTTGTAAATGCAGGCCGTACGTCACATATAAATGCTTCGCCTGTATTTTTATCGGGGTTGTATGTCATCGACTCCCCCCAGCAGCCAATTGCACTTTCATCCCATTTCCAACTGCGATTGGAGTAACCGATCAAGCTAAGCTGGGAATGCGAAATAGCCCCTGCTCCGCCCCAGAACCCGTAGACCACACGTAGCTTGACCCAGCGATGTTCACCCGCCGCCAGAGGCAGCATAACCGAGCCGCGCAACCAAGTTCCATCATGAACGGTGCGGTTGCTATTTTGCAGATGCCAGTTTTTAGAGAGCTGAACCGGAACGCCAAGCGGTTGTCCGTCGGCCGCATCGCACAGCAACATAATGGTTCCGGTAATAGCACGCGGGGTTGGTTGTTCAAATATCAGTGGAATATTCTTTGCGCTGGCGGAGGGGTTGCTCACTTCGATCACATATTCATCCACCCGGTCAGTTGCCGCCGGAAAGGCAACACTTTCAGCCGGCACACTAATATGAATCGCATGTTCATCCTCATCGAATGTGACAGCTAGCGTAGAACCGTCTTGATAGTTCGTGGCACTTAAAACATAATCGGCCGGGTTGATAGCTCCCAGTTTTGCATTTTCCTGAGGCTTTAAAGTCAAGCGCGCCTGATTGCTCGCACTGTCAGCGACATGTCCATTCACCTGAAGCACTGTGCGCGTAATGGGATTGGTCGTCTCCGAAGAAAAATCCAGCATGAAGGTCACCCGGTCGGGCCACGCGGTGACTTCTAAACGGCAGTCTTTATCAACCTCCAGAGTATTTCCATCGGAATCCTTGAAAACCAGTCCGGTGTGATCAATCCGTTGCACGTATTGCCCGCTTTCGATTAGCCGGACGTATTCCTTTTGCGCATCCTTCACCACTGCATTCGTACAGGTATATTCGATACCGTCCTGATACACGCGCAGCACAAAATCAGTCGCAGGAGTAAAAACGGTCACATCATCAGTCAGCGCTGAAACATAGTCTGTACCGCTCAGCGCATCATATCCCGTCAACTGCATATCATCACAATCGAGCTGCAGGCTGTAATACCCGGTCTGAAAAACCAGCTCTGGCTCATTGGAAATTGCAGGAATTCCGTTTTGATAATACATGTAGGTGTAATTCAGCGGTTCCTGCACCAGTGGACCCGCTGGCGCCTGGGATCGATTCAACGCAATAATCAGATTATCCACGCGTACACTGTCCGGCCCTCGATCACGGTTTAACCGGATCGTATTCAAACCGGCATTGAGCGATACACTGGCCAGGCTCGACACAGTCCATACTCCGCCTGTCCCGGCCAGGTTGTAGTTACTGTCCACCACGCTACCATTTACCGTAAGCGTCATGGTGTTTGCACTATCCGTCCAATGACTCAAGGAGAGATCGGCCTCGGCGGCCTCCACTAAATTCACCGTCCACTCGATATAACTGCTGCTGGCCGTGTCCATCACCACATAGCCCGAGCCAGTGTAGCCGGCAGAGTAGCTGCTCGATGTCGAATCATAAAGCACCGCATCTTCCGCTTCGCGTCTCTCATTTACACTAATATTCAGCGTAGCATTTACCGGTGCGGCGATTCCGTCGGAAACACTGACGGTCCAACTGTTCATGCTCACGTCCCAACCGCCCGGCGTACCCGATAGCGTGCCGTCTGCCGCCACGCTCAACCATGCCGGGCCAGAAATCTTAGTATAGGTAAGTGCCGCTCCGGCATCTAAATCCCTTGCGGCATCAGTAATGCTGGTGCTATACGCCGCACCTGCCGCAGCAGGGGCTGCTGTCACTGGATCGCTGTACCACAGCGGTGCATCGTTAAACGCATTATTTTCAACCGTAATGTTTAAAGTCGCGGTATCGCTACCACCGGTAGAATCAACCTGCACTGTAAAGCTATTCAGGCCCACATCGCCTGGCGCCGGAGTGCCCGAAAGACCCCCATCTGAAGCCACAGTCAACCAGGAAGGACCATCCAGCTTTGAAAAGGTCATTTGACCCGCAGCCGGGTCGCTGGCATCACCTGCAATGGAATCGTTGTAGCTTCCATCTTCCGTGGCAGTAGTCTTGATGATGGGGTCAGTCGTGAAGGACGGTGTCGGGTCAGGGTTCGTAGTGGTTTCGTTCGAAGCCTGCACCCCGACCTCAAGCCAGATGTCATCTGAAGAGGAAACCGACTCCATCTTGAACGTAGTCAGGTCGGAGGGGAGCATGACATCCAGTTGCTGCTCGGACAGGGCGTTCCAGTTTGAATCGTACACCGTAAAGAGCCCGTCCTCATCAAGGATAAAATGGTTTTCAGTGCCGATGCTGCCATCCACGCTCACCGACTGCTCGCCGAGAGTTAGAGTAGGATCCACCAGCGCCTCAGGCGTTTCCGCCAGCGCAATCATCCCATCCACCTCGACGCTACAGGTAGTGCCAGCAGGGATATGTCCTATGCCGATCTGGATGATCCTCACACTACCATAATCCATGAATTTACGAGTTGATTTCGTCCAGCCCCAGTCGCGGACTCGCCAGGCGACTTCACCGGTTGGAATTTCAATCCATCGACGGCCAGTGAAATTGATAGGGACGACATAGTCGCGACCTCTTCCACGGTTTAGGCGAATCACTAGAGTGGCACCGCTGCCGTCACCAGTCACCCACAGGCCGATGCCGCGACGTGTCTTTAAGTCGAGACTCGGACTAACCTCATATGTGGTCAATTCGACGTCCGACCAAACTGGGGAATCGGTGGCATTGGCTCGCGACACAGTGAGCGAACTACTGCCGATATAAGTCATTAAATCGATATTGTCATTCGATGCCGCGTCGTAGCTCGGCAGAACCCGTCCGACAATCCGGACCCGGTCTGCTCCGGAATCCAGCTCCGTCGGAATCTCCAGAGTTTGAACATCACCGTTTTGCAGATAGAAACGCGGAGTGATGACTCCGTGTTCTTGGCCCGAGTGCCATTCATGAGTGTAAAGATCAGTGCCCAGCGCCAGCCATCGTTCAAGAACCGGACCTTTCATCCGCCATAAGGCCTTGCCGAATGCCTTGGGCCCACTGAGAGTTGTGCGAGCAGCAAGAGGACTACGGAACTCGTTCATCGCCTCGCGCTGCACCGAATCCATCGCGTGTGAGGCATGCTTCCAGTTCTTGATCGCTCTTAAAAAATCAGACGTCAAACCGTGCGCCTGTAGCGTTTCCATTGTCACACCGCTCACATCGTACGATCCAAGTGAGAATCCACGGGTATTGAGAGTTGTTTGCCGATTCAATCTATACTCGTGTTCCTCGAGTCCGATGGTAGCCCACGACTCATCGCCGAGAAACATAACGCATTGCCCGAAAGGTTTAAAGTCACCGCCAAGCGCGTCTTTTACCCGGTTAAATTTATATTCTAGCCAAGCAAGAGGAGCCGGCCCCGCGCTGCTGTCAGATGAGGTAGGATGATCCAGGTTCTGGTAAACCAGGGCTCCGAACTTCTCACCTCCCCAGGCACCGTAGGCCTTGTGGAATTCAATTCCGTCGAAAGACGCATGTTTCAGGCCCAGAGTATTGTTCAGATCGGCCCAGCGCGTGGTAATCGTTTCAAATAAAGCGGAGTTGGGGTCCGGGACAAAGTCGTTGAATGGCCGCAAATAGCCGCGCAGACTTTCAGCTTCGGAATAGCTTGCAGCGGAGGTATCCCACATCCCACGACTGACGCCTTCCAACTGCCAGGTTCCGTTGCCCAAATCTTCGACACTACTCGCCTGAATCCATTCGTTACCGATCCGGAAGGTCTTGAAGTCAAAAACGCTGGAAACAACCGGCGGAGCCTCCAGTGGTTGATCCGAACCGATCACCGGCAGTTCCACACCGGAATCCGGCACCACTACGAAGGAGGTCGCGGCAGCATCAATTGCCCCGCTCAGAGTAACCGTGCCCCAGCTCTGGAGGTCGGGGTGGGCCGTTGGAGCAACGAACTCCTTATCGCGTTCGCCAATATTCCCAGACAAGTAGTGAAACATCAACCCCAGGTTTTTCCCTGCCGCTTCGCTCTTAAATGCCTGCATTTCAGCAAGGCCGTTGGGATACATGTTCGGGTTGATTTCATCGTTCTGCCTGTAATTCAACCCGTACTCCCCGCGCCAGACTAAGTTCCAAAGATAAAAGGCCTTCGCATCCATTTTTTGGGCGTAGGGAAGAAAGTCCGAATGTTCATCGAAATCGATGGGCACCATGTTGAGATAGCTGCTGTCAGTGGACTGCGCGATCCAATCGTTGAGCCAGGCCTCGGCGGCCGCACGGGTCCACTCGCCATCGACCTTGGGATGCGGCAGGCCTTCCATCGTCCAGAGATCGAGTAGGGTCTCATCCTCCTGCTCATTGTTCTCGTAGGCATACAAGGCAAACGCGCCAAGGACATTTGTTTCCCACAAGGAGCGACGCTTGATACTCACCGAGGAGTCGTAAGACACGACCTTCATCATGTGGTCCAGCTCGATTACGCGGAGTCCGCTACCCGCTGTATCGAGGTCGAACTTGAGCTGCTCACCAGCGAGCGCAAAGCCGCTCAATGAAGTGAAACGAGCCGTCAGATAATCATTCGTTGCCTCAAAACGGACGCTGAGTTGTTCGGTTGAACCGGAAATCGTAAATTGGTATTCGCCATCACCCAGATCCGTCACCGTGTTAAACCGCCGTTTCGTACCATCTGATTCAAGCAGGTAAAAGCCATAGGACTCGACGCCATCCAACAACTCTGCCCCACTCCTGCTCCGGATAGAAACAGGATGCGCGTCTGCGTCAAACTCGATGGAAAGCTGCGCTTGCGGCTGTTGTTGGGTGGTCCCATACAGTGCCACGTCATCGAGGCGGTGATAGATGCGGTCATGGCCGGTATCGTCATATAAATAGACCCTGAACTCGATTGGAGCAGTGATGTTCTGGAATTTCGCATCACTGAGATCAATGCTCCAGGTTTGATAGGTCTCGTCCCCAGTGTCCAAGGCAGTATCTTCGGTCGCAATACTCGACACCAGATCACCCTCGGCAAACCCGTCAATACTGGTCATCAAGTTGGCTGTGAGGATTTTGCCTGTGTAACCATTATCGTTGGAATAACCTGCCTTGAGCACGAGAGAGGTCAGGTTTATTGTTCCGGTTGATTTTGGAGCCACCGTAAAAGAAACATAGTCATCCCCGGAGATGGCCTCACTCAGAGTAGTCCCGGTGGCAAACGCTTTCGCATACAGATTCAGGCTCCTTGTTGCAAAACCCGCATCGGAATCCAAACCGGCACCCACCGAAAAGCTGCCTGCTGTTACGTTCGGATCGGTCGAACTTGCTGCAAGGCTTGCGGCAAAATCATAGCTTGCCAGAGTCGTGGCGGATGCGCCCACTGCAGCCATCTGTGTGATGGCCGCAGTGATCAGTAAACCTCTTAGCATAGAACTATTTCGTTTAAGCATAGTAGTAAGCTTGTTAATTCTTCGCGATATTTGAAAATATCGGTAACGATTAGGTGCGCTAGGTTAAGTATTACTCAGCCAATTCGATCTCGACACGGAAGAAGCCGGAGCTAGCGCCAGTTGGCACGCTATTGACCACTTCTTCAAAGTCATCATCGATCACCGCAGTCCCGGTTTCGGAAATGCCGTCCGTGCTCCAATCCGGAGTTGTCAGATCCGATGCGCCGACCACTTGGTAAGTGAGCTTGCGCGCAACTGCATCGCGGCGGCGCGGATAGCAGAACTCGCCCGAGGCTCCCGACATGTCCAGGACAGGCTGCGCCCCGACATTGCTTTTTTTGTTTGGATCGCCACCGATTCCATACTCATACAAGTTACTACGTCCGTCTCCATCCGGGTCGCCCTCCGGGGTCGTTGGATCCACTTGCGAAAGCGGGAACTCGTGCAGCGTCGCCCCGCCCTCAATGGAGAGGCGTATATTGGTAATCGAAACCGACTGTGTGGTCGTGCCACTGACATCCCGCGCAAAACCAAGCACGATGTAATCATAGTCCGTGACTGCGTCCGGAGCGGTGGTAAAGGTCGAGAGATCAAAGGTATTGCTATATGCCTGCGCCCCAACCGAACCGGTCAATCCCGAAACTGCCGCATCCGATGCACTCCCCGCGCTTCCCGTAAACGTTCCGTCCGGGCGGCCCAGATTATAGACCTCCATCACTTCCGACGAAACTTCCACCCAAGCGTTGCCGCTACCGGCTCCGAGATTCATAATCTCAGGATTCTGAGAGGGGTCGAGATCGACACAGCCCCAGAGGTGCACAAAGAGTTTCTCGGCCGCATCGCCTGTCGTGTAGTCAAAGCTGAGCGTCAGCTGCGAACGGTCCGACTCCGGCAAATCGGTGACATCAATACAGATCGCAATCGGACGATTGCCCGTATTACTGGTTCCACTGATGACCCCGTCAGCAAGCGTCCAATTGGTCGACAACCACTTATTGTAAAAGACGTTGTTCTTCTGCACCTGTCGTTCGCGCCCAACGGAATCCGCTCGGACATCTTCGGGGATTCGATCGAGCGCGTTCTCGGTCGCCCAAGCTCCAAAATAGTCGGTGCTGCCGTGTAGTGCAAAGACCAGATCGTTCCCTGCAGCTTCAGTCGCGGAAAACGGATAATCCACCACAGTGCCAGCCGCTTCGGAGATATGAATCAAATCACCTCCGGCATAGCCGCCTGCTCCGTTCGCACGCGCCCAATACGAGTTGTTACCCGTCCCCTGTCCTTTCCATCGGAGTTGGAAAGCATACGTGCCCGGCAGCAACACTGTGTCTTCAAAATCAACAGTATAATAGTTGCCCTCCAGACAGGAGACACCACGCATATCGATCTTCTCGTAAACTCGCGTGCGCAAGGCATCCGCACCGGGAGCACCGCTCGCATACTGACCGATCCAGAGATAATACTCACTCGCATCTGTAGCACCGATCGTAAAATCAAGGTGCGCCTGTAAGCTTAAGGCAGCGAGGCGAACCGGATCCGTCACCGTGAATGTTTGCCCCATCAATTGCAAATTAGTGCCATCATCGCGAACGGCTGAAAACGCCCCCTCCCCCACGGAGTTACTAAAGAGAATGTCATTTGTTGGAAAGGTCGTCCCCGCATGCGCGAACGTTGCCGTTGTTTCAGGCAACCATGTGCGCAAGGGCACCAACAAGGAAGAATAGCTCGAATGGCCGGTCAGATCGACCGAACTGTAGAAAAATAAGTTCTCATCAATGAGATTGAAGAGGTAGCTCTGCGCCCCTTCCGGGATTTCAATTTCGGCCCAGCCATCCTCATGGTTAAACGGCACAGGAATTTTAAACCACTCTTCGCCCCAGCCAGCGATCGGCTGATAACAATAGAGTAGATCCAGATATTTGACCTTGGCTTGGTTGGTATTCCAAGTGACCCAGGCCATGGTTTCGTCGTTGCCAGTGGAAAGAATTTTCGGGCTCTGATCCCCCAGAGGCAGGTCCAAGCGTTGCGGGTTCCAATAGAGCGGCCGGGCATCTACTTCTTCCATCCACGTGTCCAACTCGGCGCTCATCTCAGTGAGCACCTGCGGATGAGCTGCTTTGACATCGACCTGCTCGCCAATGTCCACGGCATCACCATTGAAGTCATAGAGCTGATACAACGAATACTTATCGGGCGAAGAGGTGTATTTTTTATACAGCTTCCACCCGTCCTTCAACATGGTGGTCGCATTGCGACCGCTATGCGGGAAATGCCAGAACATAGATGCACGCTCCGTGTTGGTAGCCGGATCCGTTACCTGAGCGGAATCGAGAGGGTCATTCAGTAGCAGCGGCGAAAGATCACTCGCATCCAATCCGGACGGGATGCTTGCGCCCGCCAGAGCAAGGAAGGTCGGATAGATATCCATGCCGTTGATGACGACATCACTGAGTGTATTAGAGGAAATCCCCGGCCCCATCGCGATAAACGGCACGCGCACCCCACCCTCCTGGAGCCAGAGTTTACCTTTATCCAGCGGAAAATTATCCGTGCCATTATCGGCCCCTTCATAACCACCGTTATCCGAGGTGAGAATGATATAGGTATTCTCAATCAACTTATGGCCGGGCCAACGGGGATCATCCGTAGTCTCCAGGTAGTCGATCAACTTACTAATGTAATAGTCGAGACTTTCAACCATCGCCGCGTAATAGGGGTTGTTTTGGCCCTCGGCAAAGAACTCAGATCCGTTCAATGGATAGGAGTATCCCATCAGACCCGCGTATTTCTGAAGTAAGCTCTCGGTGCGCATCTGGATCGGGGTATGCACCAGCCATGTGGAATAGTAGCAGAAGAAAGGTTCTTCCCGACTGACCGCATCCGCGAAAAAGCCCAGGGTTTCCTCGGTGACAGGGTCCTTGGCGATCCCGTTGGCATCCAACTGGTAAGGATCCGAGGGGTCAGAAGTCGCAAAGCCTGTCGTGCGATCCGACATGCCGTTCTGCACCCCACGATCGTTATAAGCCACATCGAAGCCCTGATCCATCGGTTTCGGAAAGGTGTAATGCTGCCCCTCGGGCGACATATGCCATTTACCAAACGCACCCGTAAAATACCCAGCATCTCTAAGCGCTTCGGCAAGTGAGACTTCCTCATCCTTCAGACTATGGCGGTAATGCGGGGTGATACCATTCGTGTTGACACTACCCGCTTTCGGGCACTGACCGCCGCTCACCGAAGTGACATCCGTGCGCGCTGGATGCTTGCCCGTCATGATGGCCACTCGACTGGGTGCACAGACCGGCGTCGGCGAATACGCATTCGTAAACATAACACCCTCCGCAGCCAGTGCATCCATTTGGTTTGTCTCAAAGACATTCGTTCCGCCAAAGCCGTTCACCACATCCGTCTCCAGCTGGTCATACACCTTGATGTCCTGCCAGCCGAGATCGTCGGCAAGAATCAACAAGAGATTCGGCTGCGCTGGACGCGGCGCAGGCGGAGCAGTCACCGTACCACTCAGCACAATGTCATCGATGCGGTGGATGATGCCGGCATTATTCGTGTCGTCGCTCAAATAAATTCTGAATTCGGTCGCCGTGGTGATGTCCTGAAATTGTGCTGCGGTGAGATCGATATTCAAAGTCTGGTAAACCACGGTGCCGTCGTTGGTCGACGTATTTGCGGTTGAGACGCTACCAAGCGAAGCTGCAGCAGTAAACCCGTCGATATCGGTGAGCACTGCTTGAGTGAGGATCTTACTCGTATACGATCCGCTATTGGTATAGCCCGCTCGAAGTGACAACGAGGTTAAGTCCAAGTCCACACCTGCACCAGGGGTCACCGTGAAACTCACGTAGTCATTGTCCGTGATGGCAGCGGCCAAATCATTGAGCCCCGTTACACTCGTTCTGATAAATGCATTACCGCCATCCGTGCTGGAACGCGCAACAGCAAAGCCGGAACCGGATCCAAGCGCGCTCACGGTTACATTCGAACCCTCGGTCGTGGGGTTCAAGTCAATGTCAAAGGTGAAGCCTGCAATGGTCGTTGCGGATAAGCCTGTTGCTACCATCAATCCGATGGCTGCGTTGACCAGAAATTTGGCAGGGATAGATTTAAGTCGCGTAGTCATAAATGCCCGAGTCGGGTTGAATTCTTGGGGTGGAGATCGGGAAGACTAGCAGACCCGAATCAGACAAGATACGTGTAATTGCGCATTAAAATTATCAAAATGCGTCACCCCGAGGCTCCCTCTAATCCTTCAGCAAGGTATAGGAGTCCAGCGTTTGACCTTCGCTACTGAGTGTGGTGACATCCAGACGACGGCCATCGATATCCACCACCACCGATGCCAACTTTGACAAGCTCTCCACCATGAAAGGCAAATACGGTGCGCGGAAGCCAACGACCTTACCAAAACTGCCCTCCACCGTATGAATTGTGCCACGTCCTGTATGCGCTGCCTGCTGTTAGCTGCCGTCACCTTCCTGTCGTCCGTCTCCCTCATCCAGTGCGTGCAGTTCAGGATCATAGGTATCGCTTTTGCCGTAGTGGCCTTGCATCAGAATCGAGCGTTCATACGTATGACTGTGTCCACCAAAAGTCAGGTCGACACCCACCCTGCGTTTCAAGTAGTGGCAAAAAAATCAGTACATCCTAGCAGCATCCGCATAGCTAAGATATGCGCAATGGCGCATTTTTTAAACAATTAAGCTAATCGTGCTCTGCGACGAATCGCCCCGTCAGCTGAGATCCTTGCCGATTGGACGGCCTGGATGCTTGGTAAGTCAGGCTCCGCGAAGCTGCTTACAAAGATGCGCTGCATATGGAATTATGGATCGGTTGTCACATTCACGCGAACGAAGAGCTTACTGCCAAATGCTAGGCTATTAGGTAGCCTGACGACGACTCGATCAATACCATCAGTATAGAAGTCTTCGGTGACTGCGATCGTGACACCATCGGTGTTGTGTACCGCAGGATTCCAACCCGACAAGTCGGAACCATACTCAACCACGATGCTTGTGCTAGGATCGCCATTGGACAGCTCGCTACGACGGAATTCGAGCTCTAGCCCACCCGCAGTATAGGTGCAAGTCGGTGCGACTGTAAGATCATCAGATGCATCGGTTGGATCGCTACCAAGCACATACTCAAGCCCGGTCTCCAGACTCCCCCCATCGAAGTCGAGCGTGGCATCACGATCACTCAGCCCGGAAACGCTGTCTGCCCATATTGTATAATCGCTCATCTCGTTCAGCTCGATCGCGTTGCCATTGACCACCAGTTCATAGCCCGCGATTGGAGCAGCCAGAGCCGGAGTGCCCGAAATTGAGGATGCAGTGATCAGCGTGTAACTCGACAAGCTCGGTGTACCACTGATCTTAATCGTCGCATTCGGGTCGAGCGTCAGCGCGGAGGACGTTACCGGGCTTCCGAGCGTCAGTTCAAGGGATGCACCGCCATTCACCATAATGGCTGATGTGCTCATGTCCGAGCGTAAATTCAGTGTCCCTGCGGCGACGGTCGTCGCACCGCTGTGGCTGCTTGGAATGCCGCTCAAATTATTGAGTGTCAGTGTGCCAGGGCCGGACTTGACCAATGCAAGTGCCCCGCTGAAACGACCCTGGTATTCTGTATCGCTTGACTGATTGATTGCCAGTGTACCGCTGCCCGCAATCTCGACATCGCCCCCCACGTTGAGTGATTGGGACGAAGTTGCGATCGAGCCGACTGTTTGGTCAAAGCTCTTCAAGTCGAGCCTTGAGAAAGAGTTAAGTGTTGTATTCCAGCCAAACTCGAGATTCGCACCTATCGGCAAAATATCGGTCGCACCCAACTCGACGATGGAACTGAAATAGAGCCTCATATCAGTCCAATCGTGTGACCCCGTGATCGGATTCAGAATGATTTTCCTGCCGGCAACATGTAGAGGATCGCCAAGATCGTAACCGTCGCCCGCAAATTTTAGAAGCCCCGTCGCGCTGATTGGATTAGTATCAATCACGAAGTCTCCAACTAGAGTCAAATCGCCGGAACTACTAATACCGCCACTGATCGTCATCGTGCCGGATTCAGTCTGAATACGTCCACCGCCCATAATCGGACCAGTCACAGTATTAGATCCGGCAGAGTTCCAGAGCGCAGGCGCCGTATTGCTCTCGCCGGAAATCGTGAGCGGCTCTGCAAGACTGATGCCGCCTTCCATACGGAGCGAACCTCCTGAGACCAAGGTGTGACCCGCAACCTCACCGAGAGCGGCGTTGTCTCCGACTGTTAACGTCCCCCCGCTGACAGTCGTCACGCCGGTGTAGGCATTTGCACTCGCGAGCGTGAGATTACCGGTTCCGGACTTAGAGAGAGAAGCGCTACCGCTGATGGCATCCCCAGTGAAGCTATAGTCCACCGAGGCACTCACATAAACATTAGCGGGCGCGACCGAGCCGGAAATTGTTACCGTTCCTGCCCCGGTGTCGCCGAAGCTAACCTCATCGCCGTCGTTGTAAGTGCCACCAGTCCAGCTAGTGGAGTCGGGATTCGTCCAAGTCGAATCAGAGCTACCATCCCAATCCAGCGATTCCTGAGTCGTCACTGTTCCGTTCAACGCAACACTATCAAAGCGATGAATAATATTCTGATCGCCGGTGTCATCATACACATAAACCCTAAACTCGAGTGCTGTAGTGATGTTTTGAAACCTTTCATCGCTAAGATCGATGACCCAATACTGATAGTTCGCGCTGCCACCACTAACACTGGTATCTGAAGTCGAGATACTGGATACAAGGTCACTTGAGGTAAACCCGTCAATACTGGTCAATAAATTTGCAGTGAGGATTTTATTAGTATAACCATTCGAATTCGTATACCCAGCATTCAGAACGAGGGCGCTAAGGTTCATCCTAGATCCAGCCTCGGGTGTCACAGTGAAGGACAGGTAATCATCCCCGGCAATCGCAGCACTGAGGGTATCGTCGGTTGCACTCGACCTGACGAACATGTTCTGACCACTCGGCGAGTGCCCTGCGAGCGAATCAATCCCGGCTCCGGCAGAAAAATTACTCGCAGTGACATTCGCAACTGAGCTTGTCGCAGACTCGCTTGTGTCAAAATGATATTCGGCGATGATTGTCGTGCTGGGAGGTGTAACGAGCCCAGCAGGATCTGGCGTCGTGCCTTGCGCATCGAACTGTAAATAGCTCAAGCTGATGCACCAAGAGGCACCGTAGTTTGCCCAGCCCTCCAAATGGCGAAAAGCAGCCCCGGGTTGAAACGGATACATCTCACTGCCCGGCAGTGTGGCAATATTCCCCCGCACCGTTTCCAATCGCGCACAGGTGTCTTCCTTATATAATTTAGGCCAACCGCGTTCGATCTCAGGGAAACCCTGATCCGGATGACTCGAAGCCGCCGCCAACATCGGGTTACGTCCAAAGACGTGATCGACCGAGGCGAAAGCGAGTTCTTCAAGGCGCGCTTTCAGAGCTTGACCATCGACCACCCAGGAAGCTGCGGTATAAATCGCCGGCAGACTCAGCGAATTCCCCACCTCATTCATTCCAGGGATCGTCCACAGGTCGTTGCTAAACTTACGAAAGTCCCACAGGTTATCCGCACGAGCGACGGCGTTTTCGGCCCATGCGGTAATCTTTGCTTTCAACCCGGCGGGCGCCTGCTGCGGATATTTCTGTAGCAACCAGACCAGATTGGGAATCGTCCGGTGCTCGGTCAAACGGTGGCCCTTGTTCGTGCGCGGATCGTTCCAGTCCAGATTATTGATGATCCATTCGGCCTGATTCAAGGCGGCAGCCAGATAGACCGCTGCATCAGTGCGCTCTTCCCGCAAGGCAACTTCATACATCATCAGATTCGGCACAATCGAATGGCCCGGTGCGTGACGCCCCTTAAATGGGTGCATGTGGTTTGCCTGCCAATCATCTATGGGCGAATAGGTATCCGGATCCCACCAGGGACTGATGTCGAGTGGACTCGATCCTTTTCTGCTACCCGAACCGCCTTGAGTAAAGTTTCCTGTTGGCCCTCCTGCAGGATCCCAGAAGTTGAAACAGAAGTCACGACACTTGTCGTAAAAGGACTGCGGAAGCCATTGCTGCAATTCCGGCCAAGCCCACAGCACGTAGGCGACTTGTTCGAGGGTCTGCGGCTCAATCATGCTGTCATCATTGTCGAAACGAGCGCTGGGATCGCGTCCATTGGGGCGCATCAAAATGTAGCCTGCCCCCCAGTGGATTAGTTTTACCACGTCCGGTGCGTCCGGATGCGGAGCTTCCAACTCGTAGTAAT
>DBBT01000108.1:37117-41436 GCA_002292345.1 Opitutia bacterium UBA977
GGATCCGAAAGATAAAAGAGCACGAGCGAGGGAATGATCGCATCGTAATAAGTGCCGTCACGAAAGGCACAGCCGCCAAAGGCACTCGGGTGAGTGCCGACGACTGAACGAACATCGTTCAAGAAATCGGTTGCCGTTTGCCAATACTGCTCCTGAGCGAGATTTTGCCGAATGAGGAAGGGATCACTGGTATTCGAAGTCAGTGCGCCGCCGCTCAGATCAATCACATAGTGCGAGTCGGAATCAGCGGGTTTAAACGCAGTAAAATCGCCACGGCCTCCGCTGATGAGGCCTTGAAAGAGACTCTCCGTCTGGTCCTGGATTCGAATGGTAAACTGCGCTCCATCTGCCGACAACGGTGCGGTAAAGCGCTTGGGGCGATCCGTTAAGTAACCGACCTGATTGAGAATGATTTGGTGCTGGTTGTCGTCGACGATCGCATAGGGCCTGTCCGCGCCCGTTCCATCGGGAAAGGCGGGCGGCAGCCCGGTGACGTCCGGGTCGTCATAGACCGCGATCTCGCGGATGCGTCCGGGGCTCGCGGTGAGGAGCTCGATGCGTAGCTTGATGACTTGGCTTTCATCGAGATAGATGCGCTGGACGGTGTCCTGTGTTCCGTGGAATTCCCATTCGGGTTTGTCTTGCCATGCGTTGTCCACCCACAGGCGGATCTTATAGTCGGTGAGTGCCGATTCCGACCGCCATCCTGAAAAAATATCGATCCTGCGGATCGTGGTTGCCCCAGTAAAACTGAGTTCAATCCATGGAGACGGATCCTCCTCGGCCGCCAGCCAGCGCGAGGTGTCATTCACCACGCCATCGTTTGCGTTGTCTTTCGCATACCCCGATCGCTCACTACTCGCAGATACCGTGGCGGTTTCAGCCCAATTAGTCTCTGTTCCGTACGCAATTGTAGACATGCATGCATACAACAAGAATAGGATTAGGTGCCTGTTAGAATACACGTCACGGATCTTATGTAAGTTCATATGATTTTGTGGAGTTGAACTCCAGAAACCTAGGTTTGTCGCCACCCAGAAATATCGGCATTATAGAAAAATGTAGCCACAAACAAATCATAGCTGAAATAAAACGATCTATAATATATCGGATTGCGTATATTTTATAAGGATTTGGCGCCTCCAAGCTAAGCTCGAACAGCTTCCAAACATGGCAGTGATGTTCAACCTGACTGCCGCCGCTTAGATGACATCGACCTCAAGCGACCACTCCAAAGCATCTTCGGCAGCCAGAACCGGCGGCTCTTTCGCTTCGCTCAGATCATCCACAGGCAACATCGCGGGTTCGATGCCAAGATTGAAATACGGGGCCGATCCACAGCCCGACCATGCGCCGTGATTGATCCATAAGCCCAAATACGGGATCTGCTGCGCATCCCATGAAAACTTTAATCCGGAACCGTCAGCATGACGCACGGTCATCTGATCGACCACATTACAGTCGCTGAATAATTTGGCCGCCCAGGGCGCGGAATGATCCGGCAGTTCGTTTAATTGAATCCCTTGCCCCTCGAGTGCCTCAGCTGCGCCCATCGCAGCAGCCACCTGAAACGATCCGGCAGCCTCCAGCCTTAAATCAGGCGACAAGGGTAACAATGGATGCGCACACCATAGCCAGGGGAACGGCTGTTCGCCGGTATTTTTCAAGCGATAGTCACAGCGGATGCTTGCGCCATCCAACACCACCGTACGCTCGAAACGAAAGGGAAAGCAACGCCCCTGCAGCGACATCGCCAGCCGGGTGTCGGACTGCTCGTCGACCTGCCAGGGCAAATGCACCAGATCGCCATGATCCGGGACCTTGCCGCAGGGCGCAACCGAGGGGAAGATTTCATCCCAGCCACCCGTGTCGTGCTGCGCGATAAAGGAATCGCCGTAGCGGATCGGGCTCACCCCGAGGTGCGGATTGCGCCAAAACCATTCACGCCCGCTGCGCCGGTCGCGCAAGGAGCGCCACTTGCCACCTTGCTCAGGCTCGAACACCAACTTTAGTTCGGCGGATTCAAGTGTAAGGCTTTTTCCTTTCATGACTGCTCAAAGCGCGCTTCGCTTACCTGGCCGATCCTACTGGTGCTTGACCAAAGCGAGTCCCTGCTCAGCAAGACCGAGCAGTGTATTGGCATGTGCCTGCTTCGCCTGGTCGAGATCCTCTTCGAACACGAGCAGCAACGGCAAGGACGTCGCGAAGTAATCAATCTTGGCCGCCCCCTTCAGTTCGTCCTCAGCAAAGCGCTTGAATCCCTCGAACAAAGCCTGCGCCTCAGCCGCGCGGCCCAATTCAATTAGGGACAAGCCGCGGAAATAGGAGAGTTCCGAATGCTCCGTAACCGCCATCGACTGAAAGTCCCCTGCCTGGTTGGCACTCGCTTCAAACTGTACCACAGCCTCGTCCTCGCGACCCAGCGCACGCAGCGCCTTGCCGGTCCAATAGCTGACATCCGCCTTGGCCTGCAGCAAATGATAGGCCTCGGCCAAATTCTCCGGCGGCTGCATCGCCTGCTCAAAATGTTGCAGTGCGGCTGTCGCATTACCGGCATCCAGTCTCTGTTGGCCTAACAACAGATGCGCGCTGGTGTATTGGCGCAGGACCTTCCCCTCACCGCCTTCCCATGGGTGAAAACGGCGTGCCAGTAATATGTCGAGTGCTGCTTGTGGTGCGCCTGTTTCATTGTAAAGCTCGGCCAAAGAAACGGTGCAATCATCGCGTTCCTGAACGAGCTTAGGCTTGCTAAGGAGTGTTTCCAAACGTGTCTCAGCCGCATCTCCCAACTTGCCGCGCAGCTGATCCAATTCAGCGAAGAGACGCGCGTCAGTCGGGTCGTGCTTCACCGCCTGTAGATAGGCAGAGCGCGCGGCATCACCGTCGCGGCGCACATTCCAATACGCAATCCCGAGATTCCGATGCACCGTTGCAAAGGTCGAATCCGCCGCCTGCGCGCGTTCCCAACAAGTGATCGCATCTTCATGACGCTTCTTGTCGAAGTAATAATTACCGAGCCCATAGGCCGCGTTGCGGTCTGCACCCGCCTGCTCCAAGGCCCACTCCAGCATCAACTGATCGTGCAAACGTGAAGGGAAGAAATAATCGGAGCCCATCGCACGTGCGTTCTCAAGGTGCTCTGCGCTGCCCGTCAGCCATGCCAATGCATACTGCGTCATCTGAGACTTTTCGAGCGGATTTGGCACGGCGACTCCATGCACCGCGTGGCTATGATGTAATTCCAATAGCGCGATTGCCTCTGGGCGAAAACCGGCATCGACGTAATCGTAAACGATATCCAGCACAGTTTGTGCATCGTTGCGACTCTGCGCGAGGAAGGTCTCGACATCACCCGAAGCATGACGCGCCCAATGATCCAAGGGATCGACCGCAAGTAGATCGGCCAGCACCTGTGACCCATCGCGGCCCAGCTTACCTAATACCAGTGCCTTAAGCACCTGCGCCTTGTTGTTTTGACGGTTGGTATCCAGCACAGCTTCACAATGCTGCAGCGCGGTTTCGAGATCACCCTGACGACAATCCAACAAAGCCAGTTCATAGTATGCGGCGGAGCGCCATGAAGCATCCCACGTAGCTTTATAAAGCAGGCCATAAGCCTCGCTTAAGCGATTCTGAAAACGACGTGTCAGCCCGAGATAATAATGTGCTTCTCCGGTATACGGATTCGGGTGACGACTGGTCAGACGTTTGATTGCCTGCTCGAAATATTGAGCAGCCTCATCGAGCAAGCCTTGATTCAACTGACGACGCCCATAGGCGATATTGGTGCGCACATCCAGCGGATCACGGCGCAAAATTTCATCCCAATAAAGTTCAGGGTAGCGTGTCGGGTGGCGGTATTGTTCCAGGTGCTCGGCGGTGAGATACAGCTCCTCAATCGTGTCGATGGCATCCGGCATGGGCGGCTCAGTCGCGACTTCGCGATTGCGTTCCAATGTCGAAACATCGACCGGTCGATACGACACCAGACCTTCGACTGACAGTTCCAGCGTGTGAATCGCGTCACCAGCAAACTGGATCGACTGATTCTGCCACGGCGCGTCAGGCGATAAATTCACCCGCTCATCGATCAGCACTTGATCACTATCCGTCAATAGGATGCGAGCGCCCTTAAACTCGCGGGATACGACGGCACCTAGATCCAGCGTCCCATCCTCGTTCAACACCAGACGCACTGCGGCGTCCTTCGTCGCATTCTGCACTGGACCAATCTTTTTGTAAGGCCACCAGAACTGCGAAAAGGTCTTCGTCTCGCCCGGTTGCAAATAAGTAAAGTCCGGTTGGTTATCGGTGTAAAC
>DBBT01000022.1:0-2374 GCA_002292345.1 Opitutia bacterium UBA977
ACCATCATAGCCGCGATTAAAGCGAGCAAAGGCACCAGCTACACTTACCCATTGTCTATCCGTTTCATTAAATAAACTGAATCGCATGCAACGCATTCGGGTACAAAGCAAGTATCGACGAGGCTTTGCGCATCGCACTATTCTTGGCCATAGCACGCCCGCACGCCGGCGACCACTGCGTCCGCGTACTGCAGTAGAATATCATCCTCGGCGAGCGCACGGCCCGTAGCTCGATTTGCTAACGCCGACTGTAGCCGACCATACGCGCCGACACTGTTCGCGACATAAGGCTCCAACAGCACCGTTGGGCACTCCGCCATACGTAGTAATAATAGATTACGCGCAAACATATAAGGCTGCTGCGAACTCAATAAAATCGCGTTATTCCTCCGATAACTCGCTGCTGGTAGCTCGGTCGCCTCGGCCAATGCGGTCGCCAACGCACCGCCTAGCAACCGCTCTGCAGGACCACTGCCATTCGTCAATTTTACCGCCAATTGCTCCAGCTGGTTCTCGGCCAGCAGTTCATCATCGCTCAAACAGCCAAAAATTAGCACGTGTAGATTATTTGCATCCACCAGTCGAAGCATCGCGTTGCCGCTGTCGCTTGCTTCACTTTCATTCTCTGTGGGCCAAGCCGCCGCATTAATATGCAAAGAAATCAGCGCATCCGGCTGAACTTCTCGATTCACTAATCGTGCTCGTTCCATCAAGTCTCCCTTTACAATTGATAAATGAACCGCCCGCACTCGAACCGCACAGCCGTACTCCCAGAGGGCAGAGAGCGAGGACTCATTCGGCGGCGAGACCTGCTCTGCAGCCAATTCCAAATACTCCACTGGGTTATTTGGATTAACCCGCAACGCCGCCTCCCGCAGCAGTGTGACCTTAGCGCCCAGCGCCATCAATTTCGTCCGAGCAAGCTCCGCGACTGCGAGAACTAACTCCCCCTCTCGCACATAGAAATCATCTTCTGCAATTCGGAACTGCCGACCTTCGGCGGCGGCCCACTGCCCGCCGATGTGTCCAGGATCCAACGCGATATGCAATCCAGCTAAAGGCAAGTCACCATCACCACGCTGCAACGCAATTTCCTCTGCCGTACGCCAATAGCGCGACTCCGCCCGCTGTGCAAGCGCATCTACATCGACTACCGACTGCCAGTTCGCGTACGGCGCATAACGCGTGGCCAGATCAGATGCCAGCACAGGCGCTTGCGCAGCCGACAACGTCGCTAACAATCCGACACACAATAAATAACCCACGACAAACCGCAATAACATGCTGATAGACAGAACAAATCTGCCCCGACAGACAACCCAGCATTCATAAAATCTGTTTCGTGGCGTCCTACTATACAGTCAGTCGATCCATCATTGCTTTAAAATCTGCCGGTAGCGGAGCAACAAACTCCATCTCTTCGTCACGCTCGGGATGTTGCACATGCAACTCAGTCGAGTGCAGCATGATACGTGGCACATCGATTCCTCTTAATCGGCTTGGCTTATAGCCATAAGTCGTATCGCCCAACAGTGGATGGTTCATACCACTCATATGCACCCGGATTTGATGCGTGCGTCCAGTGTGGATCACACAACTCACGAGCGCAACTTGACCGCCAAAACTATGCTCCACAGACCAATCAGTCTTAGCCTCTTTACCCATTGCCATAATCGCCATACGCGTGCGCACCACACTATGTCTCCCAATCGGGCCATCGCAAGTACCCGCCGTTTGACGCGGCGTACCGAGCACCAGCGCCATATAGCGTTTATACGTTTCACGCGCGCTAAAAGATGCGACTAACTTATGATGCGATCGATCCGTCTTCGCTGCCACGATCAGACCAGTCGTCTCCTTGTCTAATCGATGCACAATCCCGGGGCGATCTGGCGCACCAATACTACTCAAGTTACCATTAGTATGATGTAATAACGCATGCACTAAAGTGTCCTCTCCGGTGCCAGTACCAGGATGTGTGACCATGCCCGAAGGCTTATTGACCACCACGATCGATTCATCTTCGTAAATAATACTAAGCGGAATATCCATCGGCTTCGGCCCCTCGCCCAAAACCACTTCTTCAAGCACTGCGCGCAACACGCCCGGACGATTCACCTTGAAGCGCTTATCAATGATCTCGCCATCAAAAGTCACTAGCTCCGCTTCAAATGCCTTCTGCAATCGGACACGACTGATGTCATCAAACTCTGCGGAAAAAATCTTATCCGCACGTCCGGACTTCACATCCTTAGGCACAGTAAATTCAATGATACGATCAGGCATTCCGGACAATGATGCGACTGCTACTCAGTTTGCGAGCCTACATTCGTTTCTTCAAAAGGAATCACACTTAAAACACTACCACTCATCC
>DBBT01000022.1:2423-4078 GCA_002292345.1 Opitutia bacterium UBA977
CCATAATTCGCCACTGCAAATGCCCATGGCTGATCTGCCGCGCCGCGGAAGCGCACATGGTAAACCCCGAAGCTCGGCCGACACTCTGGATCCCATGGCAGGTTCAAGGTTGGAAAGCCAATCTCACGACCCAACCGAGCTCCACCGACAACGCGCCCGTTCGAGTAATAGTTATAACCGAACAAATCATTCACCGCATCGATTCGACCCGACGCGAGATCTTGCCGAATACGTGTGCTACTAATCGGCTCTCCATTGTGCTTAATACGTTCCACACTAAACACCCCAAGCCCAAGCTCATTGCCTGACTCGATCAAAGTCGCGACACTGCCAGTGCGCATCTTGCCGAATCGAAAATTCTCGCCAACGTAGATTGATTTCAATGCCGGCAAGGAGGCTTTCAAATTTCCTAAAAAGTCCTCCGCTGGAATTGCCGCGAACACACGATCAAAGTGCTTTTGGATCACCACATCCACGCCGACAGTGTGTAGCATCGACGTCTTGAACTCCATCGGCATCATCAACAGCGTCGGCGCATCTGGACGAAACAATCGACTCGGGTGCGGATCAAATGTCAGCACCCCACTCACGCCTCCCGACCGCTGCGCCGAAAAAACCGCCGATTCGATCACCGCCTTATGGCCGAGATGCACCCCATCGAATACTCCAATGGCTAAATGTAACTCACCCGTCAGGCCAGCTAGTTCCTCAAAGCGTTCGACGTGGGCAGGAAGTTGCATCATTAAAAAATTAAGGAAATAGCATTACAGCGCAAGCGCTCAAATTATGGCAAAGGAGTGTCGGCGAATCGCCCTCATTGACATCAACGTGGGCGGGTCGACCACACTCCTCTCTACATCGCGACACTCGGCACTGCTTGATTTACTGGGATCAGTTTAGTGCGCAACTCAGAGGGAGCCATATTTTCGATTTCCTCTAATGTATTCGCATCTTCAATACGAAACTTGCCCACCTGCGTGCGGCGCAATGCGCACAAGTGACCGCCACAACCGAAGCGCTCACCCAGATCATGCGCTAGTGTGCGAATATAAGTCCCCTTACTGCTACCGACGATAATCGAAATTTCAGGAAGTTTAAAATCCAGAATATCATAGCGACTGACATGTATAACACGCGCTTCGCGCTCGATTGTCTTACCCTGGCGAGCCAACTTATAGAGCTTCTGGCCATTGACCTTCTTCGCGGAAAACATCGGCGGCGTCTGGTATTGATCGCCCATAAAGGTCGCCATCTCTTTTTCGACATCAGCTTGCGTCAATTCAGGCACAGGCTTGGTCTCAACGATCTCGCCATCAGCATCCTGCGAATCAGTCGCTTCACCGAGCTTCACCACGCCGGTGTATTCCTTATCCATGCTCATCAGAAACTGCGAGGCCTTGGTCGCTTTACCAACTAGAATCAGCAATAAACCGGTCGCCATGGGGTCAAGCGTGCCAGCATGGCCAATCTTTTTAATACGAAATACGCGGCGCATGCGCGCAACGATATCGTGTGAAGTCATCCCCTGTGGTTTATCAACCAGCAATACGCCGATCGGATCATCATTCGTTTGTTGAGACATAATTAAATACTTACTCTTAGTGAAAAAACTTAATCTTAATCTCTACTTCTTATTCATATCCTAGAACTCTAAA
>DBBT01000022.1:4198-4506 GCA_002292345.1 Opitutia bacterium UBA977
TTTTGCGACTTGATCGACTCGATAAAACGGGTTTTTCGCGCGCAGGCTGCCTTTTAGTGACCCATCGCGATCCTCGATTAAAACCCCGATATCGACGCCGACAATTGAACGAGCATAATCGACCAGTCCTTCAGAATCATCGATGGTCGAACCAGTTGCTTCGTAGACACCATTCTCGATCAAGCCAACGCAGACGCGATTATCAAATTCCATGCTTAGCGAATTCAAGAAGTTCTGTAACAATTTAATCTTCGCAAAGGTCTCGCACTCATACAGTTCGTGCGCAGCAACGGACGGACGCGCGCCAC
>DBBT01000022.1:4636-6086 GCA_002292345.1 Opitutia bacterium UBA977
GATGCCGTGGCGATGATTAAGTTCGTCTGCGCATACGCTTTGTTCGAAATATGGTGATCCACATTTAAAGCCACTTCAGGGAAGAGCTCGATCAAGCGGTCACCGATGCGCTTTTTGTCAGCACAATCTACCGTCACCGCGACATGCCCATCGGGCTGAAAATCCGCTGCGAGCATTAAGGGCGTATCCCCAACAAAGGCCTTTAGTGTCGCAGGCACTTCATCGCGATTAAGCCCCACCGCGTCGATCCCTTGGCTGATCAATACACGCACCACCGCGACAATAGAACCAATGCAATCGCCGTCGGGTCGCAAGTGACCACACACGGCCACTTTCTTGCCTTTAAGTTGTTCGACGCTCGCTGCAAACAGCGGACTCTCGTTCGGAAAGAATTTAACTTTTGCCATTTTCATTATCTAGTTGGTCTAATAGGTCGAGGATGCCGGCACCCCGCTCCATTGACGGGTCATACATAAAGTCAAAGCGCGGGAAATATTTAAGTTTCACACGCGCCATCACACGTTGACGTAGCTCTTTGCCAACACGCTTAAAAAATGCCTGAGCCTCCTTAATATCCTTCTCATCGCCAATCACGGCATAGAAGATTTTGCATTGGCGCAGATCGGGTGAAGTATCCACATCACTAATCGTGATTTTGACCGATTGCACGCCACCATAGTAGCGCCGCAATTGCTCGCCTATCTCACGCTGGAGGAGCTCGTTTACACGGGAAATTCGCTTCGACATAACTTAAAGGGATGGAACCTATTCGAAAAAAATCGGCGACGCGCGAGCTCGCACGTCGCCGAGGAAAAATAATTAGCGCAGGGTCGGACGAATCTCAACCAACTCGAAGCATTCGATAATATCGCCTTCTTCGTAATCGTCGTAACCATCCACATTAATACCACATTCGAAGCCAGCACGAACTTCCTTCGCGTCGTCCTTGAAGCGCTTGAGTGTATCAATCTTACTTTCGTGAACGACTTCGCCGTTACGTAGCAAGCGTGCCTTGCGGTTGCGATTGATCGTGCCTTCGGTGACCATACAACCAGCAACAGCCCGGTTCTTGCCCATACTGAAGACTTGACGAATTTCGGCGGCACCGAGCTTCTTCTCGCTCAATTCTGGCTCAAGCAACTCGGCCATGCACTCTTCGACTTGGTCGAGGAGTTCGTAAATAATATTGTGCTGAATGATGCGTACATTGTGATGCTTTGCTTGGCTCTGCACGCCATTATCAAGACGAACGTTAAAACCAACAATTGTTACATCGGTTTCACCCGCACTGGCCAATGCGATATCGCTTTTACTGATATGGCCGACGCCATGATCGATAACACGAATGTCGACCTTATCACTCTCGATCTGCTTAAGGCTATTGACTAATGCCTCGGTCGAACCGTGCACGTCAGACTTAACAATCACGCTAAGGCAGGCCTTTTTTTGC
>DBBT01000022.1:6210-9289 GCA_002292345.1 Opitutia bacterium UBA977
GTCGATGGCGGAGCTTCTTTGAGCACCTTACCATTCTCATCCTCCATGGACTTCACTTTGCAATAGGCTTCACCACAAATCAACGCATCACCCTTCTTCAAAGTGCCTTGCTCGACGATGACCGACGCAGTTGCACCACGACCTTCTTCGAGTTGTGCTTCGATGATGGTGCCGGAGGCTGGGCAATCTGGATTTGATTGAAGCTCTAAAACTTCAGTTTGCAGAAGAATCATATCGAGCAAGTCGTCGATATTAGTGCCTTTCAATGCCGAAACTTCGACTGCAATGGTTTCACCGCCCCAGTCTTCGGGTGCGATGCCTTTTTCTTGCATCTGCTGCTTCACGCGGTCGACATTCGCACCCTTCGCATCGATCTTATTGATTGCAACGATGATGGAATTGTTCGCTTCCTTGGCGAAGCGCAGTGCCTCTTCGGTCTGCGGCTTAAACGCGTCGTCCGCAGCGATTACGAGAATCGCGAGGTCAGTCACGTTGGCTCCACGCTCACGCATCTGCGAGAAAGCGGCGTGGCCTGGGGTATCGAGAAAAGTAATCTTGTGCTCCTTGTGTTCGATCTGGTAAGCACCGATGTGCTGAGTGATCCCGCCGGCTTCACCAGCGGTCACATTGGCCTTACGGATCGTGTCGAGCAGCGTGGTCTTACCGTGGTCAACGTGGCCAAGGATACAAACAACCGGCGGACGAGGCTTGAGAAAGCGCGGGTCATCGTCTGCAACTTTTGCGACCTTCTCCTTTTCAGCGACCTCGGCTTGAGTCTCGCCACGATGGTGAATCTCCAGCTTGAAGCCATGACGCTTGGCAATCTGAATCGCGATGGGCTCTTCGATGGTTTGATTCATCGATGCAAAAATGCCCATTTCCATCAGCTCAGAAATGAGCTTGAACGGCTTCACTTCAATCTCAGTGGCGAAATCGCGCACCACAATCGGAGGCTTGGCGTGAATGATGCGCTCAGTGCCTTCAGCGGCTTCAGTTGATACTTCGCCATCAATCGGTGCTTCCGCATCAGTCGCGGCAGGCGTCACTTCGACCTTGCTCGCGCCCACAGATGGAGGTTTTGGTGGGCCAGGAGGCTTCGGTGGGCCAGCAGATGTCGGCGCTTTACCCACTGCAGGTTTGACTGCAGGTGCTTTGGTAGCCGGCGTTTTGGGTGCCGCTGGTGGCGCAGATTTAAGGCCCGCAGGAGCGACTCCCGGAGGTGATGTGTTTGCACGCGGTGCTTTACTTATCGGGGCAGGTTTTGGTGCTGCTGCCACTGGCTTCGGTGCCGCTGCCTCAGTTGTCTTCGACTTATCAGCTGCAGCCGCAGCCTCGCGCTCAAGCTTGATTTCGGCAGCGCTCTTGACGAAGACGCCATCTGGCAAGATCGGCCCTTTCGGCGGTTCCGCTGCCACAGTAGCTTCGCCAGCAGGTACGTCCTCAGCTTTATGCGTTGAGGCGAACTCTTCTACGAGAGACTCGGCGGATATATTATCGACGGTACTGGAAGCGCTTTTGACTTCGAACCCGCGACTACGGAGGAGCTCAATGAGCTCTTTATTCTCCATTCCGACTTGTTTGGAAAGCTGATGTATACGAACACTCATGAAAGAGTTACTACTTAATATCTGATAGATGGATGGAAGGCTTGGCGACTACTTGGATTATGCGTTTTGCTCTAGGTATGCGGCAACTTTAGCCAGCACGTCGCTGGCTTCTTCTTCACTAAATTCTGCGTCGACGAGATCGCCAACAGATACGCCTTCGAAGGCTTCGGGACTAATTAAGCCAATTGAAACAAGGCGTTCGC
The DNA here is from genome assembly GCA_002292345.1 of Opitutia bacterium UBA977. Lineage (GTDB taxonomy): Bacteria > Verrucomicrobiota > Verrucomicrobiia > Opitutales > Coraliomargaritaceae > Lentimonas. Next base: position 8,021 of record DBBT01000022.1, read on the forward strand.
CAATCGCGGGCTCAATGCCGGGAATCATATTGATGCCCTGGAGCGCCTTCGCGACTTTTTCATCGAAGCCCACTGCTTCCTTCTCTTCTTTGCCGATGTCGAGCTTCCAACCGATCAGGCGGGAAGTGAGCTTGGCATTGAAGCCACGGCGGCCAATTGCAATCGAAAGATCATCTTCAGCCACTTCGAAGTGGATGCGACGATCGGCCTCGATCACCTTGATGTTTTTCGGTACCGCAGGCGATAGCGCTTCTTCAAGCAACTGAATCGGATCGCTGTGATAGCGAATGATATCGATCTTCTCGCCACCGAGTTCACGCACGATAGTTTTGACGCGGGCACCACGTGCACCGACGCATGCACCGACAGGATCAACCTTCGGGTCGGAGCTATTCACGGCAATCTTCGTGCGGTAGCCAGCTTCGCGAGCCATCGCTTCGATGCTCACGGTGCCATCGGCGATTTCCGTGACTTCGAGTTCGAACAAGCGGCGCACAAAATTGATGTTTGAACGAGAAAGAATGATATCTGGACCGCGATTGGTTTGCTCAATCTTCAGCAGCAGGCAGCGAATGCTTTCACCCGGCGCATAATCCTCACCCTGCACGCGCTCGCGTGGTGGCAGAATCGCCTCGGCCTTGCCTAAATCGATGATCAAATCACCGCGCTCACGGCGCCGTACGATACCGGTGACGATGTCGCCAACAGTATCTTTGTAATCGTCGTAAATGCGGTCTTTCTCAAACTGGCGGATCCGTTGCATGATCGCCTGACGCGCAGTCTGCGCTGCGATACGGCCGAGATATGCTGGGTCGATCTCTTTTTCGATGGCGCCGCCAATCTCCACATCGGGTTGAATGGCACGCGCCTTTTCAATGTGAATCTCGAGCTCTGCATCGCCCACGGAGTCAACCACATGGAGGCTGGACCACGCCTTCAAGGCGCCCGTTTTGGGGTTAATTTCAACACGGATATCTTGCCCAGCAGCGATGCCTTTTTGGGCAGCAGCAGCAATCGCAGAAGAGATGGCTTCGATCATATCGGCGCGATCGATGCCCTTCTCCTTCTCCATGTATTCTAAGACTGATAAAATTTCGTGACTCATTGCGGCAGAAAATAAAAAAGCGGACTTAAGCCCGCTTAAAAAAGATGTTGCTAGGTTAATTTAAGAATTCAGAAAGCTAAACGGCCTCCGTCGCTTGTCAAGTGTCGGTATGCGGGCAATTGAGATAGTTTAAGCGCATGAAATCTAAGTGAAATAGGCATTTT
>DBBT01000022.1:9353-10152 GCA_002292345.1 Opitutia bacterium UBA977
GGGGGGGATCGGCAGACCTGCTGGTTTTACCTTGCCGTGTGCGCCAAAAAGATCATCTTGCCCCCTCCAACAGCTGGCCCTGCTAACGAATTCCCAGGGCCGCAGCCATTCGGCAACCACTGAATTCATGAACAGCGTCCTGATTTATTCCGGCGGGCTCGACTCGACCGTCCTGCTCTACCATCTGCGTGCCGCAGGCCACACCGTGCATGCGCTCTCCGTCAACTACGGGCAACGCCACAGTTGCGAGCTCAGACATGCCGCCGAGATCTGCAAAGCCATCGATGTGCCGCATCAAACCGCCGACCTCTCCGCGATTCAGCCCCTCCTCGCCGGCAGCAGCCTAACCTCGCCCGAAATCGACGTTGCCGAAGGCCACTACACCGAGGAGTCAATGAAGTCCACCGTGGTGCCGAATCGAAATATGATCCTGCTCGCGATTGCCGCCGGGCATGCCCTTTCGATTGGCGCTGAGCAGATCGCTTACGCTGCCCACAGCGGCGACCACGCGATCTACCCCGATTGCCGCAACGAGTTTGCCGACGCCATGGCCGAAGCCATCCGTCTGTGCGACTGGAGCACGGTCGAGCTCAGCCGCCCCTTTGTCGACTGGACCAAAGCCGACATCGTGCGCCGCGGCGCCGAACTGAGCCTGCCCTTTGCGAAAACCTGGTCCTGCTACCAAGGCGGCGACCTTCACTGTGGCCGCTGCGGCACCTGCATTGAACGCCGCGAAGCCTTCGACCTCGCAGGCGTCACCGATCCCACATGCTACGCCGCCAACGCGCCGAGCGTCAGC
>DBBT01000022.1:10215-19104 GCA_002292345.1 Opitutia bacterium UBA977
ATCCCGTTCGCCCACCGCCAGCACTGCCATGACGGGCACTGTGCCTTTATCCACGGCCACAACTGGGGTATCACGCTGACCTTTGCCTGCAGCAAGACCGACAGCAATGGCTTCGTCGTGGACTTCGGCAAACTCAAATACCTAAAGACCTGGATCGATCAACACCTCGACCACGCCTGCCTGTTTAATGCGGACGACCCGGAAACTGCAGCGCTCCTGGCCAACGCGGGCGACCTATTCAAGCCCTACATTCTACCCAACTGCTCCTGCGAAGGCATCGCCCAACACCTGCACGGCATCTTCGACCAGATGGTGCGCGCCGAAACCAGTGGCCGTGTGTGGGTCACCGAAATCGAAATCATCGAGGACTCGAAAAATAGCGCCGCTTACCGCCCCGAGTAGCCAAGTCTCAAGCCTCAGCCCTCANNCCTCAAGCCTCTCCAAATGCTCCCGATCCACGAACAGTTTTATACTTTCCAAGGCGAGGGTGCGCACGCAGGTCGAGCCGCTTACTTCATCCGCACTTTTGGCTGTCCCGTGCATTGCCCGTGGTGCGACTCCGCTGGCACCTGGCACCCGGACTACATCCCCAAGCACATTGACCGGCTCGAGCCCGCAGCCCTCGCGGCCGAAGTCGCCGACACCCGCGCCGAGTTTACCGTGATCACTGGCGGCGAACCTGCCATCCACGATCTCAGCGCGCTCACTGCCGCACTGCACGCGGTGGGCCAACAGACCCACCTCGAAACTAGCGGTGCCTTTCCGATCCGCGGCGCATTCGACTGGATCACCCTCAGCCCCAAGCGCTGGAAGCTGCCACTGGCCGACAACGTCGCCCGAGCCAATGAGTACAAGCTCATCATCGACCGTCCTGAAGCGATCGCCGAATACGTCGACGCCCTGACCGAGCGCGGCGCCGGGCTGAGCGCCGAGCATATCGTCTGGCTGCACCCCGAATGGTCGCAGCACAACAACCCAGCGGTGCTCAACGCCATCACCGAATGGATCAAGACCCACGGCGCCCCCTACCGCGCCGGCTGGCAGTTACACAAAAACTACGCCGCCGATTGTATGGATCAACGCAGCGTCCCCGCCGCCCCACTCGGCGGTGATCCCGAGCTAGGATTTTAGCAGTTCGTGGACTGCTCCAATGCTCCCCGATCTTACGATCGAGGCTACCATGTATACGTGGCCGCCGTCGTCAGACGGGCGGGATCGATGCATACGTGGCCTCCGTCGTCAGACGGGGGGGATCGGCAGCCAGCACCCGCACGACTCCAGTGCTCCCCGATCTTACGATCGAGGCCACGCAGCGACAAAAAAGCCCTCGGGTTACCGAGGGCTTTTGAAAATCTTTGACTGCGGAGTGCTGGCAGGCGTCACTCTGCGATCGCTACGCTCTAGTCGCTAGCGGATCTCCACCAACTCACACTCGAAGATCAGTGTGTCACCCGGCTTGATCGCACCACCTGGACGCGGGGTGTTGCCGTAGCCTAGCTCGCTGGGGATGTAGAGGACGATCTTACCGCCCGCACCGATCTTAGTCAGGCCTTCGCCGAAGCCTTTGACCACACCATTAAGTGGAAATTCGGCGGGCTCACCACGATCGTAGGAGCTATCAAACTGTGTGCCGTCGATCAAAGTGCCCTTGTAGTGTACCAGCACTTTATCAGTCATGGTGGGCTTCACCTCCGAGCCTGGCTCGAGTACCTTGTAGTGCAATCCGGACTCGCTCGACTGCACCGCGGCATCCGCACTCAAGCCGGCAATGAAAGCCTCGCCAGCGGCAATATTCTCAACTGCCAGCGCCGCACCTGCTTGTTCCGCAGCCGCTTGAGCAGCAGCTTGGGCAGCTTGCGCGGCTGCTTGAGCCGCTTCAGCGCGTGGCTGGATGAATGCTTGGAATGCAGGCATCTTGGCCTCCATGGCAGGATCCATTGCCGTGGCGAGCGCACCCGCAGCAAAACCCTTGGCGATTAATTCAGCATCGTCAGCACCAAACCCGAGCTGTGCCAGCCCAGACTGCAGCACCATGACCATGCCGATTTTGTCTAACGCATCCGGCGTAATAGCTGGCAACTCTGCCGCTTCAGCTTGCACCGCTTCGGCGCGCGCTTGCGCTTGGCCAAATGCCGCTTGCATCGCTTCCTGCGGAAAGTCCTGTACGTTCACTTCGCCCGCGAGACCTTTTTGCAGACCTCCTGCCATTGCAGCGATACCAGCTGCATCCAGCTTCAGCGTTGCCACGCCGCCACTTTGCGCGGTCAGGTAACCGAGCATTTCAATTAGTTCAGCTTCCGACACTTCGACCGCAGCGACAGGCGCAGCGGCAACAACCGGGGCAGCGACCGCTGGCACCGTAAGCGGCTCGGTCACGGCGACCGTGGCGGGCTCTGCCGCCACGACTTCTGCCACAGCTTCAGCCTCGACCGATTCGTCTGCTTCAACTGCTTCGACTGCCGCAGGCGCGGGCTCGGTGTCGGCAATCACCACGACTTCAGAAGGCGCGCTGACGTCGGCAGTAGGCTGGGCACAAGCAGCAAAAAATAAGGTAGCGGCAGCCAACAGAATGGCTGTGCCCGTGGGTAGATGGATTTTTTTTAACATATGAATTATCTATTTTGTTTGGAATTAAAAGAAGGAGATAACCTTTAGTAAGCTGCCGAAAGGTCAATACGCATCACGCAAAATCCGCCAACTAAGCGGCGGCGCTCTGCAGTGTGTCAGGCCAGCGTCCGAAGTGTTCCCGTCTGCCTGTGTTTCGGGCACAAAAAAGCCCCGACCGAAGTCGGGGCTTTTGAAATTTCAATCTGAGTCGAACTAAGCGCAACGAATTACTCCGCCAAAATATATGGACTACGCGTAGCACGGAAGAAGTATGCCTCAACAGGCTCGTCCGATGGGACCACCACGCGCAGTTCGACACCCTCTTCAGCTCGAGACCACTGCTCAAGGTCAACAAAATCACCGACCGTCGAAGATCCCTGAAGCTTGTGATAGAAACCGCGAACCGCGTTCCAACTCAGCTCAAGGCTGTCAGTGCCAATCATTCTAGTTTCCATAGACATTGGCTCATCCAAAATACTTCCATCAAAATACTTCAACGCTAATCCCCAAGCCGCTAAACCACATCTTGACCCAATTATTCTGCCAGGCCCATCATCCACTGGCACATGAATGCCTCCATATAATCTAGAAAGGCCAGCCTGATCCGCTGCATCGTAGTAGGTAGCCCATTGCAACACGACATCCGCGGTCGGACCATTTTCAAATGTTAAGTATTCATTTTGAGTCGCAGTAAACTCTGCCATTCCTCCCGGGAAAAATGGCGATCCGGTCATTACTGTTAAGATCTCAGCCGCTGCCCGACTAAATGTACTATGGCCAGAAATGTATCCAGGGAATGCAGGTGTTACAAATGTATCCATCTGATAGGGCAACCAAGACTCTCCAAGGATCCAATCAACTCCAGCATGCTCGGTGACAGGATCAATTGTATCCGAGCTAGTCCATGCCTTGATCGCGACATCTCCTACGAATGCAGCAAGGTGCTCGTGTCGTTGTCCCGCGGCAACTGAAGCCGGTGTGATAATTTCGATAAGGTCTGAAACCAATGGTAAGCCATCAGGGTCATAAGATGGACCCGACACATCCGTCGACTGGCCGAGACCAGCCATATAGCGGATACTACTAATTGGCCTGACATAGTCATAAACACGCTTACACCCCCATGCTGCGATAGCCGCGTCATGTAATGCCGCATTTAAGGCAAAATACATTTTAACTTCCCACTCCAGCTTATCCAATTCAGCGCCCTGGCCTTTTATCTTTCTTAAAAATAGTGGATGATCGACCACTTCATTTGCTAAAAGGTTCCAGTGCCCAGGGGGCGTTTCCGACTCAGGGCCATCGGCCCAAAATTCAGCTAGAACTCGGCCGAAGTCAGCATGGTTCACCACATTCGTCGCATAGGGTACCCCTGTTGATGGATTTAGAATATGCCCTGATCCATCATTGTAACCCAGTGTATTATTTCCAATCGATGCAGGTGAAATATCGATGAAGCTTAAATTATCTGGGTCGAGTAAACTGCTCTTAAGGATTACTTCGACATTGCCATCCTTAAACTCTGCTGCACGTGCGCCGCCAAGCTGAGGAGGCACTCCGGGATCATAATAAACGCTTTCACCTTGGGCCTTAGACAGAGCAAAGGGCCTCACGGTGCCCCAATTCTCTCCTTTAAACGTTTGGAGCACATCAGTCGTTTGGCCATTTTGTGTAATTGCTTCCTCAAATAGTAGCGGTTGCCAACGATTAGGATAGGCAATTTCGGTCCCCAGTTCAGCAACAGCCATAGGCGAATTAGCCGATGTGTACTCACTGCCCATGAAAGTCGTATAATCGTCCCACTTATCATTTGAGAAATACCCAAGCACGGTCTCTGCAATCCGATTTCCGAGCGCTGCAGGACTACTTCCCTGCGTACTGGTATTAGCTGGATCATACCCAAGCTGGAGCATTTGTGAGTTAAACAGCGCCAAGCTAGTGCTACCATTGACGGAATTGGCGTATCGTTCGCTCAAGATACGATACGCAGCATAGCTGATGGTTTCATTGCGCGCAACTTCGACATCAGCCGCGGTCGCCGGTTCATTATTTAAGTAACCAACAGCTTCGGGTGCATATGCTGCCCACGCATCCCACATGGCAATTGACAAGTGGTATAGGTTTCTGGCGTGAATAGTCGGATTCGGGAAATCGATACGAATTGCGTCTAAGTTCTGTTTATTCCACTTACGAGCTACAGTCTGAGTATCCGCGATCTGATCGGAAACTGATACCGAAAAGACTTCTGAGCGAATCAGTTCAGCGGGGTCACTCTCATCATATATATTAAGCTGTAAGGTATAAACCCCAGCCGCATCAAAACTCACAGCGACCTGATTCGACGGATAAGTCACACCATCGACGATCCAGGTGGCATCTGCTCCTGCTGGTAGGTCGACTGTTGAAATCGCCGCGGTCACCGTAACATTCTGATCGACTTCCCGCAGATCTATTCCAGCTAATGGGCTATTAATAACATGCGACTGATCCACCGCGAGGTCATACAACAAAACCTCATCTCCGCTCGGCCACACGACACGAAGCTCACTGGCGAGTGCTGCAGAACCAAGCCCAAAATGAGCGATGCGCTCAGGCCCATGACCATTGAAACCACTCGATGCATTCAATTCGCGCATTTGAGTCACGGTACCTCCGGTCAAATAGACACGGGCTCCGACTCCATCCGAATGATATGCGCCATCACCCGCTAATTGTATATTTAGCCAATGATTTGTATTCACCGAATCATTCCTCAATAAAACAGGCGAACCCGGGTTATATACGTAGTTACCCTCGGAACCATCCAAAGAGGAATTGTTGGCAATGTAAATATCTTGATCTCCATCATTATCGTAATCAAACACCACGACACAGCGGCCATGCTCGGTATTCCCAGCATCCCCGGAACTAACCGCGCCAGCAATCTCTTGAAAGACAGCCGCGCCCGTATTCTCGAATAGCAGAGCGGGCTGATTATTAAACTGCGCGGGCACATTTTTATCCACTTCAGGCCAGCCGTTCACTTGATACAGATCCAAGTCACCATCATTGTCGAAATCTGCAAACGATGCGCCCCACCCCCAATAGCCATCGCGCACTCCCGACGCCTCGGTGTTATCTGTAAAAACGCCGGAGCCATCATTTAGATAGAGTCGATTACCAGTGGTCCCCCAATTAGCTTCTGAGCCATCAAAATCACGAATCGAGCTAACAAACCAATCCAAATCTCCGTCATTATCCACATCTCCGACTGCAGAGCCCATGCCATTCTCCACATCCAAGACAGCTTCCAAAGAAAAGATGCCTGCCCCATTATTACGGTACCATTTTGTATGACCGAAATCTGCCACTGCCAATAAATCCTGATCTCCATCATTATCCATATCTGCGAACTTGGAGTGATATGACCACAAGTGCGGGAAGGACTGTACTAAGTCCAACTGCCCGCCATTATTGTGCCAAATATTCAGCTTCGTTGTCGCAGATTGGAAACTCCATTCACCCACGACCAGATCGAGATCGCCATCGGCATCAATATCACCCCACGATGGACTGGTTAAAAATTTCTGCCCCGCAGGCACTGTAATGCTTTGTGACGTAAACTGCCCCGCGCCATCATTGATCAAGATGACCACTTCGGCAGCCACTACCGTGTATTGACCCAATTCAATGCCAATGGTCATCGAGGAATAGGTGATATCAATATCACCATCTGAATCGAAGTCTGCGGCAGACACTCCCATATGTAGGCCAGTGTTCGCAGCGCCCCTCGCCACCGCCTCATCGGTGAACGTGCCGTCGCCATGATTCATGTATAACAAATTCGCTGAGGCGCCGCCTTGCAGCACGTAGAGATCTACCCAACCATCCGAATCAAAGTCCTCAGCAACTGCCCCCCCCGTCGCCCAGAGATACTCACGCATTACGATGAAGAAATTAAGAGCACTTTCGGGGCCAGAATCCAACGCATGATTATGCGTATGCAATATATTCGCTGCAACACTCACATCTTGGAAATTCATCTGCCCGCGAAGTGGTTTATTTACCACTGCAAGACAGAGCAGATAGAGTATCGATAAAACGTATTTGATTCTCATCTCTTCGTAAAAATAAATCAGGATGCTAATTAGTCAAAGCAGATCTAGGCGCGTCACTCCGACATCAGCTATTTGATAATTTTTTAACTCGTGCACTAAATAAAAAAGGCCTTAGCTGATCGCTAAGGCCTTCTTGTTAAAGAGACTGGTAGCATTCACTATGTGAATGCTACGAATATGCCGATAAGACTTAAACGCGGCGACGAACCATCACCCAACTAAGAGCAAAGAGACCTGCAAGCGTAGCGTAAGTGGAAGGCTCAGGCACTGCTACCACTGAGAATTGATTACCATCAAGTCCATTCAACTGAGATTGTTCTGAACCAAATGTAAATACGCCTGCGTCATTTGAAGGCAGAGTGAAATCTTCAGCAGTACCTAGGCCAAATGTATCACCCCCAGCGAGTGTAACCGATCCACTTGAGTAATCGTTGAAACCGACTATATAATATTTGTCAGCTGCAGCAACACCACCAGTGCCCAACGGCAAGGATAGCGAGAAGGCTAATTCTTGACCGGCGAATACAGAGGCAATAGTACCTTCGCCCGCAACATAAAAATTAGTTCCAAAAGTGGTGCCAGTGGATAATGTAAGTCCAGCTGTGAAGTCAGCGGATGTTAGTGTGTCGCCACCAGATGTATCAACGATCAAGTAAGCGGAATTGCCATCAGTAAAATTTGTTAGATTAATGGCTGCCGATCCAGATAATGTAAGCGCGTGACTGTTTACGGCAAACAGTGTTAACAATAAGGTGAATAATGATATTTTTCTCATATATGAATTAGTTTATGGTGAATTTTAAATTAGTTGTGTTAGATTAAACTATAGGGTGTACGGAAGTGTTGGATTCCAAGCAAGTGTTTCATCATTGCCGGAACCTTTACGAACAATAAAAGCACCGCCAGCAGGAATCTCTACATTATCACTTGCTTGGAATGTAGTGCTATACCATCCTGCGGCTGGTGAAGGGCCAGCGTAATGTAGATAGGTCCCCGTAGGTGCTTGATTAACTCCAACCACGCTGGTATCATAAATAAGTACAAGATCTAGAGGAATACTCGGGTTAGGCGATGATTCCACCACATTCGTGAGCCCGGAGTTAGCGAGTGTAATTGGGGCAGGATAGGGATTCACTAACAGATTATCTTGCGCAGCCCCAGCCACACCAACGACGGTAGTGCCGACAACACTTGTAGCAACAGTGCCACTAAATGTTGAATCTATTGAGGATCCGCTCTGATTACGAATAGTCACGAATGTCTCAGGAGTTAACCTAACATCATCACTTGGAGCGAATGTGGTGCTATAAAAACCTGGAGCAGGCGACGGCCCAGCGAAATATAGGTACGCTCCAGTAGGTGCTAGGTTAATACCGGCAGCAGTTAAATCGTTAACAAGAATTAGTGATGACGGAATACTAGGATTTGCGGACGCCGCAATACCCGCGCCACCAGGAAACGCGGTCGCCAAAGTCCAAAATGGGATGACTTCAAACGTGTCACCAGCAGCCAACAAGACCTCAGCAGTGGTGATCGAATTAGCCGCAGTTGTAACAACTTCAGACCATTGACCGGCATTTGCACCAGAAGTCGCTAAGACATAGTGCGTATTATCATACGCATTTGCAACAAGAGTCGCAGAGACAGTGACCACAGCATCACTTACACTGTCGGCGACACTAGCTAAGGCAGTCGCTTGAGCCAGAGGCACGCCAATTTGCGTATCATCACCAGTAGGAGTTGTTGTCGTCACATACCCAACCGGGGCAGTGGTTGCGGTTTGAGCCGTAAGCGAGCTAACCGAAAGTAGCGCAGCTCCAGACAGCAATGCGATAAGTTTTTGAGAGGTATTCATCATATTTATTTTTGTTGGGGAATTAATTGTTACTAAACTATCTTAGACTGCTTATGTGAATAGGGAATGCACTGTGTTGATCAAAGATTTGACTGAAAAACCGTAGGGGCGGCTCTCACCTAAAATACCGGCGAGCAACACATGAACGCATCATTCAAAGCGTATTGCAAGTTTTTTTTATTTTTTTTAATTTATTTAAACGATTTACCTAGAGGCTAGCAGCAAACAAGCACAGCCGGCGTCTATTTGCCGATCGAATCGAGAATCGACGGCACTGGCGTGGCATTCGGATCAGGGAAGAGCGACTGGCTGGAGCCACCGCCAGTCAAC
>DBBT01000037.1:0-3094 GCA_002292345.1 Opitutia bacterium UBA977
CATGATCTGGTGATTGACGAGACCGGCCGCATCGCTGACTACAAGCTGCGCCTGCCCGACCATAAGCGTAAAGCAGTCGAAGCGTTTCGCGCCCTCAACTTCGATACCATCGCAGCCGGCGATTCGTACAACGATTTATCGATGATCGACTGCGCCGACGAAGGCCTACTGTTTTGCCCACCGGAGCGTCTAACCGAAGAGCGCCCCGAGCTGCCAGTCGCGCGTAATCACGCAGAGCTGCAAGCCATCATCGCCGCCAAGCTCTAAGCGTTTCATTCCCTCAAAAAATCAACAACACTCACCAACCATGCTGGTTCACACTGTATACTTCTGGCTCCGCAAAGATCTCGATGCAGATCAATGTACTGACTTTCGCATCTCCCTAGAGGCGATGTCCCAGATCGAACACGCTGAAGCTATGTATATTGGCACACCTGCCAGCACCGCCGAGCGCCCGGTCCTCGATAGCAGTTACGATTTCGCCCTCACCGTGCTCCTCAAAGACATCGTAGCACACGACGCGTATCAAGCAGACCCACTCCATCAGGCATTTATTGCAGCCAATAAAGCGCGCTGGGAGCAGGTAAAAATCTACGACGCGGATTGATGCATCCCTAACAGTTAGGACTGATTAAGGTATGCACGAATCTTTTTGGAATCAGTTACTCGCGACCAGCGGGGTCGAATGGGTGGGCACACTCGCAGGCATCACTGGCGTCTGGCTAACGATACGCGAACGGGCTGCCGCATGGCCGATTCTAATCGTCTGCTACGGTTGCTATGTCTTTATCGCGCTGGATGCGAAGCTGTATGCGATGATGCTTTCGCAAGGCATCTTCATCGCAATCTCTGCCTACGGCTGGTATGAATGGGTCGCAGGTAAATCTGAGGATGGGGATCGACTGAAAATCACCCATACCCCGCGGCCAAAAGTGATTGTTGCGATTATAGTAATGATCGCTGGCACCGCTGGATTCGGCAGTCTCCTCTCCATTTACACTGACTCGGCCCATGCATATCTCGACGGATTCGCCACCGTCTGCGCATTCGTGGCTCAATGGATGCTCGCCCGCAAATACATCGAGACCTGGATCTGCTGGGTGCTCTCTGATATCATTTTTATCAGCATATTCCTCGGGCAAGGGTATTGGATGAGCGTGTTCCTGTTCTGCGTATTTATCTGCCTCGCACTGCGCGGCTGGCGACAGTGGAAACGCATCATCACGCAGTCCAGCTCCGCCGCCTAAAATCCTCAGCCTTCAAGTCTCTTACCAATGAAACGCATCGTCATTACCGGCGCCGAATCCACCGGCAAGAGCACCCTCGCCATGGCACTCTCCGACTACTATGCTGAACCATGTAGCGGCGAATTCGTCCGCAGCTATGTCGATTCGCACCAACGCGAGCTCAACCAGAGCGACCTAGAACCGATCGCCACAGGGCAACTCGCCCTCGAAGATGCCGGGCTGGGACAAGCGCAGCGGCTCATTTTTCACGATACCAATATCCTCTCGTCGATTATTTACGCACAGGTCTATTTCGACACCGCCATCGACTGGGTCAACGACCGCTTCCTTGAGCGCGACTATACGTTGTATTTACTCTGCATGCCCGACATCCCTTGGCAGGCCGACGAGGGCCAACGCGAAAGCCCCGCAGCGCGCGACGATCTGCACCAACGCTTTAAGCACCAACTCGAGCAACGACGACTCCCCTACGTCGAAATTCACGGCAGCAAACAAGCGCGGATCAGCCAGGCCACACGTGCCATCGCCGCGATTTTATAAAGGAGTGAGGGCGACTCGCCCTCAGTATCAGTGCCACGTGCGCGAGTCGCACACGCTCCTTTTGTTTCCACACCCAAGCGGATGAGTTGACTCGTGCCGTTCAGTCGATTTGCTAGGCATAATCGTAACACAGCGACTATGCCTTTCACACCTGAAGATCCGCCCACCGGCACCGAATTTATCGAGCAAACACTCGCCGACCCCATCAGCTCTGAAGAGTCGATGCTTCGTCCGCTTTCGTTCGACGACTTTGCGGGTCAAGCCAAGACCATCGAGCGCCTGTCGGTGATGGTCGGCGCCGCGCGCGACCGTGGCGAACCACTCAACCACATCCTGCTCAGCGGCCCTCCAGGGCTAGGCAAGACGACCCTGTCACTCATCCTCGGTCACGAAATGGGCAGGCAAGTGAGCATTACCTCAGGCCCAGTGATTGATAAGCCCGCCGACCTCGCCGGCCTGCTCACCAATCTCAGCGAAGGCGACATCTTGTTCATCGACGAGATCCATCGTATCTCCAAAACCGTCGAAGAGTATCTCTACTCCGCGATGGAAGACTTCCGCATCGACATCATGATCGATCAAGGCCCCAACGCCCGCAGCGTGCGGCTGAATCTGCCCCGCTTCACCCTACTTGGCGCGACCACCCGCATGGGCCTGCTCACCGCACCCCTGCGTAGTCGCTTCACCCTGCAGTCACGCCTCAGCTATTACGATCACCAGACCCTGCAAGGCATCGTCGAGCGCACCTGCGGCCTGCTGGAAGTCGAGTTCGAGACCGCCGGCGCCGCCGAGATCGCTCGCCGCGCACGCGGCACGCCGCGGATTGCCAATAACTTAATCAATTTCTGCCGCGATTTTGCACAGCAACGTGGCGATGGTGTCATCACCGAAGCCAGCGCCGCAGCGGCACTTGAACTACTCGAGATCGACCAGCGCGGCCTTGACGAAATGGACAAGCAAATGATGCGCATCATGGCCGAGAACTACCGAGGCGGCCCGGTCGGCCTCGGCACCGTCGCCGTCGCCGTTGGCGAAGAAGCTCACACGCTCGAAGAAGTCCACGAGCCGTTTTTAATTCAAGAAGGCTACCTACAACGCACCGCACAAGGCAGAGTCCTGACCGAAAAAGGCTGGCACATCATCGGCCTAGAGTCCCCCAACGGACAACAACCTGAACTATTGTAACGGGGCACCCTTGCAGGTTGCAGTCGCGGGATAAACCCGCTCGCTACAGCGATTCGCGACTTGCCGCTTTACGCGGCAGAAAAAAACGACCAGAGTGCCGCTTTTACTGAGTTTACACTCCA
>DBBT01000037.1:3137-33835 GCA_002292345.1 Opitutia bacterium UBA977
TTCGTCACAATTTCAGCATTTTAAAATCATGGGCCGTAATTCTATTAAAAAACTCGCACGTCCACCGCGACATTCGTCGGGTCCCACGATCGTCTACATTGAAAACGAAGACGACCTGTTCGACCTGATCGAGCGCACTGAGAATCCACTGATCCTCATCCTTGAAGGCGTGCAAGATCCACACAATCTGGGTGCCTGCTTGCGTACCGCATCGGGTGCTGGCGTCACTGCCGTGCTTGCGCCAGTCAAAGGTGCCTGTGGCATCACGCCGACCGTGCGCGACATCTCCTGCGGCGGCGCAGACGACGTGCCATTCCTACGAATTAAAAATATCGGGCAGCTCTTGCGTAAATTCCAGGACCGTAAGATCCAGCTCATCGGCACCTCTGACAAGGGCAAGCAATCGCTCTACAAGGTAGATTTCGACCAACCCACTGCGGTGATTCTGGGCAGCGAAGGCTGGGGCATGCGTAAAGTCACTGGTGATCACTGCGACCATTTGATCAGCCTCCCCATGGCTGGCACCGTCGACTGCCTCAATGTATCAGTCTCCGCAGGCGTCATTCTCTACGAAGCCGTGCGTCAGCGGCTGTAGTTCAAACACAGCCACTCATTTTAAATCGGGCGGGTTCCTAATACCACAGGACCCGCCTTCTTCACGCTCCCAACTAACAACCATCAGCTCCCTACTAACAACCAACAGCACCGACGTAAATCGTCTTCACGTTGACAAATTCACGGATGCCTATTGCGCTCATCTCGCGACCATAACCGCTACGCTTTATTCCTCCAAATGGCAGGCGTGGATCCGATTTAACAAAATCGTTAATGAAACACGCGCCGCATTCTAGCTGATGAGCTAAGCGCTTCGCTCGCTCAATGTCTTGAGTAAAAACCGCCGCACCGAGCCCGTACGCGGATTGATTGGCCAAGCCAATCGCATCCGCATCGTCCTGCACCGCGATGATCGCCACCACTGGGCCAAACACCTCTTCATCAAACGCCGGCATGCCCGGGCGCACCTGAGTTAATACCGTTGGCGGATAGAACAAGCCTGGCCCCTCGGGCACATTACCACCGAGCACACAGTGCGCGCCAGCAGCGACACTGGCATCGACTTGGCGCTGTAAGTTCGTACGTAAATCGGCCCGCGCCATTGGCCCGAGATTAGTCGTCTCATCCTGCGGATCACCCATGCGGCGCTTGGCAATCTCAGCCACCAACTTCTGAGTAAACGGCTCCAGCACGGCCGCATGCACCAGCAAGCGCTTCGCCGAAATACAGGTCTGACCGCAATTATTTAAGCGACTCTGCACACATTTCACGGCTGCCACATCGAGATCGGCATCTTCACAAATTAAATACGGATCACTGCCGCCCAGTTCGAGCACTGTCTTTTTAATTGCCCGTCCCGCCATCGCCGCGACTGCAGCCCCAGCCCGCTCGCTGCCGGTCAACGCCACGCCCTGCACCGCATCGTGCTGAATCACCGACTCGACTCGATCCACCTCGATTAACAGCGCGCGCAACACACCCTCAGGGTAACCCGCCTCTAGGAATAAGGCCTCAATCGCCAATGCGCAGCCACACACATTCGGCGCATGCTTGAGTAACGCAGCGTTACCCGCAGTGAGCACTGGCACGGCAAAGCGAAACACCTGCCAAAACGGAAAATTCCACGGCATAATGCCCAGTACCACCCCCAGCGGTTGATGGCTCACTTGGCTGTCTTGCGCCGCGGTCTCAACCGACTCGCTAGCCAAAAAATCAGCCGCATGCGTCGCGTAATAGCGACACAGCAACGCACACTTATCGATCTCCGCGCGCGCTTCCGCCAACGGCTTACCCACTTCCTGCACAATCAGTCGAACTAAGCTCTGCTGGTTCGCTTCCAACAAAGTCGCCAGCCGCTCAAGCATCGAGGCGCGCACGCTCACATCGACCCGTGCCCATGCCCTAGCAGCACTGCGCGCATCTTCCAACGCAGCTGCAAGCATCGCTGCAGTCATCGCAGGATATTGCTTTATAAGATGCCCCGTTGCTGGATTAATCGACTCAAACATGCCACTCTGATACTCACTTCGAGCAGAAGGTAAATAAGCAAAAAGACTGACGCATATTTATCTGCTATTGAGTTGGAATTTTTCGTCATCCTTGCCTTATTACTCGCAACAAACTTTTTAGGATAGATCCTACCCTTCTTATTTATATGAAAAAAGTCTTCATCTCTGGTTGCTATGACATCCTCCACGCGGGACATATTCAATTTTTCCGCGAAGCGAGGGCGCTCGGCAGCCACCTCACCGTCTGCTTCGCTTCCGACGCCGTACTGTGGGAGCACAAGCAGCGCCGCACCTCGATCCCACAGGATCATAAACTGGCGCTGATGACGGCACTCGAAGTGATCGATCAAGTCGTGATCGGCGACTGCGAAGAGCTCGGCCTCGATTTCAAGGATCACTTTCTGAAGATCCGTCCAGATGTCTTGGCAGTGACTGAGGATGATCAATACGCAGATATTAAACGCGCCCTCTGCGACGAAGTCGGTGCCGAATATATCGTCCTGCCCAAGACCCCGCCACAGTTCACCCCAGTTTCTTCCAGCTCGATCGTGCGCAATATTCGCACTCCAGCCCAAGCGCCCCTGCGCGTCGATTTCGGCGGCGGTTGGCTCGACGTCCCGCACCATGCCCGGGCCGGTGCGTTCATCGTCAACTGCGCCATTTCACCGATGGTCTCGCTCAACCAGTGGGACTACGAAATCAAGTCTGGACTGGGCGGCAGTGGTGCGTGGGCGCTTCTCAACGGCAACGACGGCGTCGAGAGCGAGCTCAACCTCGGTGTCGGCTGGCAAGATCCCGCCATCATCCGCGAGACTGGAGTCTGCGTCTGGCGCAGCGGACCACGCCCATTGCTAGATTTTAAGCGCAACGGCGACTTCCTCCGCGGCCACATGGCGCTACACTACACTGACACTCTACACGACACGCCAGGTAATGTCGACAATCCGCGCGACTACGATCTGATCGAACAAGCCGCGGCCATCGCCAAAGACGCCGTGTTTGCCGGCGACATCCCCAAGCTCGGCGAGGCAGTTAGCCTCAGCTACGCCGCGCAACTGAAAGAAGGCATGCTCGAGCTCCCCGTAGCCGAGGATTGCGTCGGCCGCAAATACTGCGGTGGCGGCTGGGGCGGATACGCGCTCTACCTCTTTGCGAACAGCGCGGCCCGCGATGCGTTTGTCGCTTCAGACAACTGCAATCGCGCAATTGAGCCGTACATCACCATTCGTTAGCGCTTTTTCCTTTACGGGGCGCCGAACCAGATCAGCTTCTCTAACTTCTGACATCTAACTTCTGAATTCCTTTTCAATGAGCTTGATCGAAACCATCCGCACCAACACCGATACCCTTATCGGCGAAACCGAACTGGAGGATCGCCTGCGCGGCAACCGACCACTGCGCGTTAAACTGGGCGTCGACCCGACACGCCCGGATCTCACTTTTGGCCATCTCGTCGTATTTAATAAGCTGCGCCAATTCCAAGACCTTGGCCACGAAGCGATCCTCATAATTGGCGACTTTACCACGCTGATCGGTGATCCTTCCGGGCGCTCGGATACACGCCCGGTCCTGACTAAGGATGAGATCATCGACAACGCGCAGACTTATCTGGTGCAAGCCTTCAAGATTCTCGACGAGGACAAGACCACGGTCGTCTATAACAGCGAGTGGTTTGATGATATGGGCTTCGAGGACTGCCTCAAGCTGGCGCGCAAGATGACCGTCGCACGCATGCTTGAACGCGACGACTTTGCCAAGCGCTACGCTGGTAACGCCCCGATCTCGATCATTGAGTTTCTTTATCCGCTGATCCAAGGCTACGACTCACTGATACTTAATGCCGACGTCGAAATCGGCGGCACCGATCAACTCTTTAATATGTTGGTTGGTCGCGCCCTACAAAAAGATGCCGGCAAGCAAGAGCAGGCAGTGATCACCATGCCACTTTTGATCGGCCTCGATGGCAGCAAGAAGATGTCGAAAAGCGCAGACAACTATATCGCTTTTACCGACTCACCAAAAGAAATGTTTGGTAAAATCATGTCGATCAGCGATGACACGATGTGGACCTACTATCAACTACTGCTCGAATCCGACGCCGCACAGATCGCAAGGCTCAAAAAAGGTCACCCGATGGCGGCCAAAAAGCACCTTGCAGCCGCACTGGTCGGCCAATTCCACTCAATGAAAGCCGGCAAACATGAGCTGGAACAGTTTGAACAAGTTTTCTCGAAGAATAAAATCCCTGACACCATGCCGACCTTTACTTGGAGCGATTTGCTCGGCAGCGCCGACAGCGCACCACTATTTGAAGTGATGGCACAATCCGAATTATTCGAGAGCAAAGGCGCGATCCGCCGCCTCGTTCAGCAAGGCGCAGTGAAGATCGATAGCGTCAAACAAGACGACCCCAACAAAGAAATTAGCCGCCCAACCAGCGAATTAATCTTCCAAGCAGGCAAACGTATTTTCTTCAAACTGCTCGCTTAGCCAACAAATTTATATAAGGCACGCTCACTAAAGCGCGACTGCCTGTATCTGACGCTTTACATTAGCGTCGCGTATTCCTTTATTAAGCGCTCTTTCCTTTTTCCATTCACTTCTCACTCACTTATTATTATGGCACTAGCAACTGGAACCAAAGCACCCGCATTCACACTCAGATCCAAGAACGCCGAGGGCCTTCAGGACATCTCCCTGAGCGATCACCTAGGCAAGCAAAAGACCGTCCTGCTGTTCTTCCCGCTCGCGTTCACCAGTGTATGCATGCAGGAAATGTGCGACGTTAACAGTAGCCTAGCGTCTTACTCCGATCTAAACGCAGCCGTTTACGGCATTTCGGTCGATAGCCCGTTCGCCCAAGAGCAGATGGCACAAGTCGATGGCCTCAAGTTCCCGCTTCTTAGCGACTTTAATAAAGAAGTCTCCGCCGCATACGACGTGCTCTATGCAGACCTACTCGGCTTCAAAGGTGTCTCTAAGCGTTCTGCTTTCGTCATCGATGAAAACGGCGTGATCATTTATAGCGAATCTGCTGAAGATCCGCACGATCTGCCAAACTTCGACGCGATCAAAGCAGCACTCAAAGGCTAAGCCTTCTGCTGGAAATCAAAACCCCGATCGCTCGACACAAACGATTGACCTCAAGCGGCGAATTAATACTGCTAATGAAGTCGTCTGCCTACCCTAGCGTGGCATTCTACAATACGTCCTTCGCGACATCTTCTCCAAATCCTAAGACCATCATTTGCCGCAAAACTCCATCATATGAGTGAGCCTTTACCGCCTACTTTTTTAGTCAGTGCCTACTCTGATCCCGTCGTGGTTCAGATCCACGGCAAGGCGAACTATCAAAACTGCAACACGTTTCGAGAGTTCATCGAAGAGATGGTTAGCGCAGGTAAAGCACACATCGTTCTCGACTTCGAGAATTGCAAAGGGATGGACAGTACATTCCTCGGCATCCTGGCAGGCACCGCACTGGAGCTACGCAAGCAAACGCCTCCGGGCGTATTGATCATTTGTAAACTAGATGAGCGTAATCACGAACTCGTCTGCAACCTCGGCCTGCAAAATCTCCTCACTATCGGCGAGGACCTTCCGGAAAGCTCCGACTCCACCGCCGAGTTTTCGGCTCTTAAGAATGTGGAAGTCTCGGTCGCCAAGAACGTACTCAAGGCGCACGAAAATTTGGTCAAGGCCAACACCGAAAACGCGGCGAAATTCCAAGATGTCATCGCCTTCCTAAAAAATCAGGTTGAACCGAAAGACCAAGAGTGAGCGGGAACTAATCTTGGCTCGCGTAAAGAAATTTGAATTCTGATGTCGTTTTTTCTTGGAGCTTTAGCCGGACTGTTGGGGATGTGGTTACTCTACACTGGTAAGCGTAGACACATCAAATTGATCGAAGACGAGAAGCAACTCCTCCAGCAGGAGAAGCAAATCGTCGTCGAGTTCATGCACAACATGGTCGAGGCTGTCGCTGAAGGCAGCGACCGTGCCGCCATGTTTCAACGCATCATCCATGCCGCGATTCTCAGCACCGGCGCGATGAGTGCCTGCATCTTTGAAAAGCGCGACGACGACACGCTCAAAGGCATCGCTGTCGAAGGTCTGTTTCCGCCGCAGCGAGAACTACCCGAAGGTCTCAGCGCTAGACTTACCACCCGCACACAATTCCTCGAGACCATCCTCAAGTCCGAGACCTTTGAAATGGGCGAAGGCTTGATCGGTCAAGTCGCCAAGTCCAAAAGTGCGCAGCTGATCGTCGATGCAAGCAACGACCCGCGCGTGATCCAGCACAACGATCCCGCGCTCAAAGTTCGTTCGATCATCGTCGCCCCTGTGCTTTTTCAAGACCGCCTCATCGCGGTGCTCGCGGTTGCCAACCCCGCCGACGATCTCGCCTTTACCGATACCGACTTCTCACTAGTTGAATCGCTCGCCGAACAAGTTGGCCTCGCGGTGCACAATAGCGATGCCATGCAACTCCAAATCGAGAAGAACAAACTCGACCTGGATCTCGAACTCGCCAGTAACATCCAGAGCCTTCTTCTACCAAGCCAGTTCCCCTTCAGCCCCAAGATTGAATTTGCCGCGCATTATACCGCCGCGCAAAAGATCGGCGGCGACCTTTACGACGTGTTCGCCATTGATGACAATCGAATCGGCGTCGCCATAGCCGATGTTTCCGGCAAAGGCATCTCTGCTTCGATCTTGATGGCAATCTGCCAGACCAACCTGCGGCATATCTCCCACCAACTCGACTCCCCCGCAGAAGTGCTAAGGGCGATCAACGCGCAAATGCAAAGTTCCATGCGGCGCGATATGTTTATCACCATCATCTACGCGATCATCGATCAAGCGAAGCAGGAGATCACCTTTGCTCGCGCAGGCCACGAGCTGCCATTCTTTTTTCATCGTGCCAGCGATGGCACCTGCAACGTCGAAACCATTCAATCTCAAGGCATGGCTCTGGGCATGGTGCCACCCGAAGTTTTCGACCTCACGATCGAAGACAAGACCGTGCCATTTAGCAAAGACGACGCGCTAATCCTCTACACCGATGGCGTTACCGAAAGCATCAATTCCAGCGGCGAGGAATACTCCGGGGAACGCCTGATGAATGCGCTCAAAACACACGGCAACGGCAGCGCCCAATCGATCCTCAATCAGTTAATGAATAGTGTGCAGCGCTTTTCTGGCGGCGAAGGCCAACCCGATGACCTCACATTGATCGCAATCAAACATAGCTAAGGCTTGGATAGCCGCGGCCCCCATGCCGAAATGGCGTAGCAAGTGCGGTGCGCCAGCGTTGATCAATTTCGCCAATAAAACGCTCAGCTATACCGGATGCCTGGGCGATTTCACCAAACTTAAGAACAGCGCCGACTACCGACTCAAGATGCCGGTAGGCGGCGCAAACTTGGTCAAGTTGATACCTACGACTGCAGCTTTGTATTCATCGAGGTTAGGAGTTCTACCAAGAATCGCAGAAAGAACGACCACCGGCGTCGAAGCAAGTAAGGACTCGCCTTTCTTACGATCGGAATCTTCCACCACCCTTCCCTGAAAAAGGCGTGTCGAGGTTGCCATCACAGTATCACCCTTTGCGGCTTTTTCTTGGTTACCCATACATAGGTTACACCCAGGACGCTCAAGATACATCATGTTTTCGTATTCAGTGCGTGCCGCGCCTTTCGGAGCATCATCGTCGAATTCGAAACCAGAATATTTCTGCAACATCTCCCAATCACCTTCGGCCTTGAGTTCATCAATAATATTATAGGTCGGTGCGGCCACTACCAGCGGAGCTTGAAACTTCACTTCACCTTGTTGTGCTTCTAGATTTTTAAGCATCTGCGAAACGATCTTCAGGTCGCCCTTGTGCACCATACAGGACCCGACAAAACCAAGATCTACTAACTTCTCACCCTTATAGTAAGAGAGTTCACGAATTGCATCGTGCGTATAGCGCTTGGATACGTCATCGTTATTCACATCCGGATCCGCAATCATTGGCTCAACAATGACATCTAGGTCGACGACGAACTCCGCAGAATACTTGGCATTTGCATCCGGCATCAGCGCTGGTTTCTCGCCTGAACGAATTTCTGCAATGCGCTTATCCGCGGTATTGACCAAGCCCTGCAGCACCTGCCCAGCGTTATCCATACCCTTCTGGATCATGATCTGAATGCGGCCCTTCGCAATCTCCAGTGATTCAATCAGCGTCTCATCTTGAGAAATACAAATCGAGGCTTTCGCCTTCATTTCCGCGGTCCAGTCCGTGAAGGTGAACGCTTGGTCTGAAGGTAGAGTGCCCAGGTGGACTTCAATCACGCGACCTTGGAATACATTGTCGCCAAATTTCTTGAGCATTTGAGTCTGCGTTGCATGCACCACGTCGCGAAAATCCATATGGTCCTTTAAATCGCCCTTGAAAGTGACTTTGACCGATTCAGGAATTGGCATCGTTGCTTCACCCGTCGCAAGCGCCAGCGCGACCGTGCCAGAGTCCGCGCCGAAAGCCACGCCTTTGGACATACGGGTATGTGAGTCGCCACCAATAATGACCGCCCATTCATCCACAGCCAGGTCATTCAAAACCTTATGGATCACGTCCGTCATGGGGTGATAGACACCCTTCGGGTCACGCGCGGTGATGAGCCCGAACTTATGCATGAATTGCATGAGGCGAGGAATGTTCTCCTGTGCTCTCTTATCCCAGACGGAGGCGGTGTGGCAGCCGGATTGGTACGCGCCATCCACCGTCGGGGAGATCACGGTTGCGGCCATCGCCTCTAATTCCTGAGCAGTCATCAGCCCGGTAGTGTCCTGCGATCCGACAATGTTGGCGCGGACTCGAACATCAGACCCAGCGTGTAAAACCGCTCCTGCGGTCACGCCAACGGCGTTTTGATTGAAGATTTTCTCTACCGCGGTGAGCCCTTGCCCTGCATGCGAAATCTCCTTGGAAGGCGCAAAGACCGGCGTTAAATCGACGCCAAGCGCTTGTGCAGCGAAGCTCTGCAGCTTTTTGCCAAACACAATGGCATAGGAGCCACGCGCCTTGATGAATTCGACCTTTTGCGGCGTTAAGGCCGATGAAATGTCCACCAACTCCTGGTCGCCGTTGTACAATTTTTTCGTCTTGGTGTTAATCGTTAGCACCGTGCCGGTCGCAACTGAGTACACCTGCTCAAGCACAGGATCGCCACTCTCGTTCAAGATGGGGCGACCGTCCGCATCTATCTGCTTGACCCAATTCTTGAGGTCGATGCCGATGCCGCCCGTCACACTGACAGTCGTCAAAAAGATTGGCGAGATGCCATTAGTCCCTGCAATAATCGGAGCAAGGTTGACGAATGGCACGTAGGGACTGGCTGGCTTACCAGTCCAAAGAGCTACATTATTGACCCCTGACATGCGAGAAGAGCCCACCCCCATCGTGCCCTTTTCGGCGATTAACATCACACTTTTGCCGGGATGCGCCTGCTGCAGTTCTTGGATTTCCGCTTGTGCCGTCTCAGAAATCATGCACTTCCCATGCAGTTCTCGGTCGGCACGGGAGTGTGCTTGATTGCCGGGAGACAGTAAATCCGTCGAGATATCGCCCTCTCCTGCGATATATGTCACCACCTCAATCTCTTCGGCGACCTCTGGAAGTTTGGTAAAGAACTCGGCCTTGGCATAGCTCTCCAGAATATCTGTTGCGATTGCATGCCCGCCCTTGTAAGCGGCCTCGAGGCGATCCGTATCTGCTTCGTAGAGGAACACTTGAGTCTTAAGAACCTCTGCGGCAGCGCTCGCGATCGCGGCATCCTCACCCAAAGCTAAATCAAGCAGCACCTCAACCGAGGGGCCGCCTTTCATGTGAGATAATAACTCAAAGGCAAACGTAGGTGTGATTTCCTCGACGACCGACTGACCAATAATGATCTCCTTCAGAAATGCCGCCTTGACACCCGCAGCACTCGTGGTGCCTGGCAAAGTATTGTAAATAAAGAAGTTAAGCGAGTCCTTGCGATGCTCGCTAGCCGAATCCTTTATTTGCTCAATTATTTGAGCGAGCAATACTTCAGAGTCGATTGGTAGGGGGTGTAAGCCCTGACCTTTTCGTTCGTCGATCTCTTTTAAATAGTCAATATATGTGTCCATAGATACCATGAAATATGCCTGCCGAAGCTTAACGATCGCAAGAAGATTCTGGGTTCTTCACGGATTTCGTTTTTTATTTTAGGCGTCACTCGCACCAGCCAGAGCCTATATTTATAATACCCACTTAAGTTCATGCCAACAGGGGCAGCGCTGCTCAGGTGGCGCAATTCGACCCAGTGGGCTCACCCTGATTATGCTCAAACACCGCCACGGGCTTGGGCTTTCTGCAACAAAACCCCAAGCCTGCAGCTTTATAAGGTGGTAATTATTTGACATTCAGAACCTTCCGCGTGAAAAACTTCACAGACTTCTGCACTCAGAGGTCATTGCACTCAAAAATCTTAAACACGTGTTCGGCTTTCTCTCAAACGACATCGGAATCGATCTTGGCACTGCAAACACGCTCGTGTTCGCAAAAGACAAGGGCATCGTCCTGCGCGAGCCCAGTGTTGTCGCGATCTACACGTCGACCAAAAAAGTCTGTGCGGTCGGCTCGGACGCGAAAAAAATGCTTGGACGTACGCCTGGCAACATCACCGCCATCCGCCCAATGAAGGACGGCGTGATCGCCGATTTCGAAATCACCGAAGCCATGCTCCGGTATTTCATCAAGAAAGTAAACCGAACTAGAACTTTTGTCGCACCGCGCATCGTCGTCGCCGTTCCATCCGGAATCACCGAAGTAGAGCGCCGCGCCGTCAAAGACTCCGCGATTCGCGCTGGCGCGCGCGACGTCGTCCTACTCGCCGAGCCAATGGCCGCTGCTATTGGTGTGGGTCTACCGATTGACGAACCAGCGGCGAACATGATTGTCGACATCGGCGGTGGCACCACCGAAGTGGCTATTATCTCCCTCGCAGGTGTGGTCTATACCAAAAGTATTCGCGTCGGTGGCGATGAGATCGATAACGCGATCGTCAACTATATGAAGCGCGCCTACAATTTGATGATTGGCGAGCGCACTGCCGAAGAGATTAAGATCCGTGTCGGTTCAGCCTTCCCGCTCGAAGAAGAAGTTTCCATGGAAGTGCGCGGTCGCGATTCAGTCGCCGGCCTGCCCAAAACGATCTCCATTTCATCCACCGAAATCCGAGACGCGCTCGCTGATACCATGACATCGATTGTCGAGATGGTTCGCAACGCGCTGGAGCGCTGCCCCCCGGAACTGTCTGCAGACCTCATCGATCGTGGATTCGTCCTCGCTGGTGGCGGTGCGATGATTCGTGGCCTCGACCAGTTGCTAAGCGATGCCACTGGCCTGCCGGTGATCATTGCAGATGACCCACTTAGTGCGGTCGCAAACGGCACTGGGTTGGTGCTAGAGGAATTGGCCTTTCTGTTGAAAGACCTCACTGGGAACCCTAAATAAGCGCTGCACGTGGCGAAATTCCGCCTCGATAAGTTCAAGCCGATAGTCGCCTTAGGCGTCTTTCTCGTTGCGTGGTGGATCGTGCCGACCTTGTCCAAGTCCTTCCTGCCATTTGTTCGCGTCAGTTTTACTGAGTTCCAAGCGCCTGCGTGGATCGTATCCTCCTATCTGGATAACCTCGAAAACTTCTGGGCGCGACGCAGCCATTCAAAAATCGAGCTGATCGAAGCAGGCCAAGAGCTTGCGCGGCAAAAAGCTTTTTATCAACTTCTAGACCAGCGCAACAAGATCCTTGAAACCGAAGTCATGCGCCTCGAGTCAATCCTCGACATGCCGAGCCGGCGCGAATTTCGCTATGAAGTCGCACGCGTAGTTCGCCGAGACCTCAGCGCATGGTGGCAACAGCTCGTCATCCGCAAGGGCGAGGACTATGGTATAACCGCAGGAGCGGCGGTGATTTTTGCTGGTGGCGTCGTCGGCCGTGTGGTCGAAGTCAACGCCTTCACTAGCCGCGTCGAGCTCATCAGCAGCCCAAACTTTCGCATGGCCGCCAGCTTTGAAGGTGACATTCGACCCGTCGTCTACCAAGGCGTGCCGCAAAGCGGCTTCGGCAGACCCACGGGTGAAGTGCGCGATGCACCACAAGATCTAGTCGCCAACACACAAGATCCGCTCCGACTCGTCTCCACACGCTTGGGTGGTACCTTTCCACCAGGACTCATGATCGGCAGCGTCAGTTGGCTCGAACCAGGCAGCACTGGCATCTTCCAAGCCGGCACCGTGCAATTAGATAAGCGCTTACTAAGCCTACAAGAAGTCTCGGTGCTCATCCCCTTGAACCCTCTCAATTACGACCGCGATGTTCCTTGATCCACGCGTCATCATCTTGTTTGCGGCGAATGCGCTCCTGCTCTTTCTCTGCCTGTTGGTAAACTCCAGTTTGGCTCCACTATCACTGTATTTATTGCTGCTGGGGCCGATGCTAGTGCTGCCCGCACTGTACCTCAATCACCGCTCTTTCTTTCTCTGCACTTTGCTCACTGGACTCTGGGTCGATGCCGCCCTGCCAGCAACTTTCGGCCTTTTCACTTGTGGGTTTCTGGTTGTGGGCACGCTCATCGCAATGGCACGCATACGCTTCCGCGCAGAGCACAATTACCACCCGATCTTGCTCGCGCACATCGCAAACTTTGCCTGCCTCGTGCTGCTCACAGTCAGTCAAGGACTTCACACTCTCAGCTCGCCCGCCTTCTGGCTGCAGCTAATGACCACGGCACTGCTCTCCCACGCAGCCCTACTCATCGTCGCTCCCTGGTTTTTTAATCTACAGCGACTACTGTTCGAACTCTGCCATGTCGACACTGAGCCGGACGAATTCCCGATGCTATGAGTCAATACGAGGTGCATAGAGGAGATAATCCGCGCATCCTGTTTTTTCTATGGATCGTCCTAGCAGCCAGTGTCGTATTAATCGGCGGGCTTGGCTCGAGCCAGTTGATCGACATTCGTAAATACCAAGAAATCGAAAAACGCCAAACTGAGCGGCGCGTTTTTACCCCCGGCCCTCGCGGCGATATTTATGATCGCAACGCCAACCTACTGGTCGGCAACCGCCCGCACTACTCAGCAGTCGCCTACCTAGATGACCTGCGCCTCGATTTTCGCCAAGAATACTCGAAGATCATCCGCGCCGAACGTGTGCGGATCAAAGACACATACGAAAATACGCCCGAAGACGAGCGTCCTCACGATCCGCCCACGCCGAATTACAACGATTGCGCGTGGACCGCGCGCCTCAACGTCGTCAACCACTACGTCGCCAAGATCAACGCCATCTCGGGCAGGGGTGATTCCATCTCCAAAAGTACGCTGATCCGTCACTTTAACGAGCAACTGCTACTGCCACTGCCGCTGGTCGAAGATCTCACTCCCGACCAATACGCCCGACTCGTTGAACAACTTCCGGTCAACTCGCCGATTCAAATTCACACCGGCACCGCTCGCTACTACCCCTACGGTAGCGCCGCGGCTCATTTACTTGGTTACGTGCAAAACGCCCTGCCTGACTCGAGTGAGTTCCCCGATGATGGTATCAAGAACTTCACTTTTAAAACGAAACTCGGCAAAACTGGCCTTGAACGTTCCTTCAATCAGTTGCTTTCCGGCAGCACTGGGATGGAGCTGTGGCGCGTCGATCCACTCGGCTTTCAAGATACACGGCTCGATATGATCGCGCCTAAACAAGGCAATAATCTCATCACCAGCATCGACATCGACCTACAGTTGGCCGCCGAAACTGCACTCGGCGAACGTACCGGTGCGGCCATCGCACTCGACATCCAAAGCGGCGAAGTACTCGCCCTCGTCAGCCATCCGAGCTACGACCTCAACCAGCTAAGTCCCTTCATTCCCCGCAAGACCTTCGAAGCCATCAACCAACGAGGCGCATGGCTCAACCGCGCGCTGCAGCTCTCCTACCCACCTGGCTCCACCTTTAAGCTCATCACTTCCATCGCCGGCATGCGCAACGGTATCATCGACACCGCCACCTCGCACGATTGCCAAGGGATGCACCGAGTCGGCAATCGGGTGTTCCGCTGCCACTCTCGCTACGGTCACGGCGAAACGGAAATCGCCGGCGCAATCGAAGGCAGCTGCAACGTATTTTACTACACCACAGGCTTAAACATTGGCATCGATCTGCTCAGCGCTGAAGCCAAGCGCTTCGGGCTTGATCAAAAAACTGGTATCGAAGTGCCGTTTGAGACTAGCCGCCTGGTCGTCCCTTCCAGAGCCTGGAAAAAGAAAAAAGGCCTCGGCGGTTGGGGGCCAGGCGACACCGCCAACACCGCGATCGGCCAAGGCTTTCTCCTGCAGACCCCATTGCAAATGGCCACCGCCATCGCTTCGATTGCACGCGGCGAGACACGCACTAAGCCGACACTCAAAGCCCTCTCGCGCGTAGACGCCATGCAGGTCAAGCATGGTGGCGAATCAATCGGCCTGACGGGCGAACAAACGCGCCTACTCTGGGAAGGGATGGAGCAAGTCGTCGGCCCCGACGGAACTGGCCGCTTGGTACAAATTGACGACTTCCGCATTGCCGGCAAAACTGGCACCGCCGACTTTCGCGCTCACGGTAAAGAAGTGAACCTTGCCTGGTTCATCGGCTTCGCTCCAGTGGAGAATCCACAAATCGCGGTCGCCGTCATGGTCGAAGGCACCCGCGAAAGCCACACCTACCACGGCGGCTCCACTGCAGGTCCAGTGGCCAAAGACATGTTCCTCCAGTTCATTGAGAACTATCCCGAACGCGCGGGGTTCCCGACTGCGCAGTGAAGCTCGAGGGCGACCCGCCGACACTACTTCACCGATTTAACTTTCGAATATCCGCGTAGCTCCCACTCGCGTGCTGCCGCAATTCTGGAAAGACCTCGATCAATCGGCGCGCACAAGTTTCGCTGTCAGGCATCTGCTCAGTGCCTTTCGCGGCTTTCAAGATGGCCAACGGTTTGAAGCGCTCATCCGCGGGCAGATTAGTTAAATAATCTTGCATCGCGGTATCGACCAGCCCTGGTGCCAACGAGGTGAAATGTGTCCGCGGTTGCTCGCCTGCGTAGAGTTGGATCAGCATATTCAGCGCCGCCTTGGACAGGCTATAGCCATTCCAGCCGCGGCTGCCAGACAGTGAGGCACCGGATGAGATTGCCACCACTTGCTGCACCGACCGCCCCTCAGTAAACAGCGTATCGAGCAGCCATTTATTTGCCCAGACGTTGATCTCCATCGTTTCGCGCAGATCGCTCAATGGAGTCGCCTCCATGTCGCGAATTTCTCCAAGCTTAGCGGCATTGAGGATGACCGTATCGAATTGCGCCACGCCGCTGAGCCACTCAGTCAGTGTCGACTGCCCTCGCTCGGCATCTGCCAAATCAATCGCTTGGAAAATGAGCCCTTGTGCAATCAGCTCTTCGGGCGCATTTCGGCTGCAGCCATACACCGTAGCGCCTTGCTCGAGATACACCTTTGCGAGGCCGTGCCCCAATCCAAAACTCACACCTGTAATTAAAATAGTCTCTGCCATACAGCTACGCTAGTTATTTAACGTCGGGTATAAACAGTAAAGCACTCTTAAACTAAAATCAATGACGCCACCGTTGCCAAATCGCGGCAATCGCCGGAACCCAGCCATCTATAAATTCAAATTATGACGACCAAAAAACATCACTGCCCGCGCCATGTATACGCATGACACAACGCGACAGCCGCGGCGTCGGATTCATCCAGACGATCCGTCAAGTCTACACCAGTGATGCTCTGAATCGTGCGCGCCACTTGCTCTTTGCTCGCCCGCCCCGCACCCGTAACCGCTTGCTTGATGCGCAGCGGCGCATATTCGAATACTGCCACCCCACGCATCGAAGCCACCGCGATCGCCGCGCCACGCGCAGCGCCTAGAATCTGCGCAGTCTGAAAATTCTGTACATAAATCGTCTGCTCGATCGCAACGTGCTGAAGTTCATGTTTATCAATGAAATCTTCCACTTGGTTGCCGATCGCGCCCAGGCATTCGATCTGCGAGATCGCGGGTTTCAACCTGAGCGTCGCAGTTTCCACCACCCGCACCTTACCGTTCGGGGTGTAGTCTAATACCGCAAAACCACTGCCGCGCAGGCTGGGGTCGATCCCAAGCACAATCCCCTGAAACTGAACCGTGCCCATTGGCGCAGCATTCTTAGCGCTAGCAGATTGCCCACCGCCACGAGCAACATGTTCGGCCCAAAGTTTGCGTGTCGATTTACGTGCCATTGATGTATGGAGACTTGAGGGAGGAGGGAGGAGACCTGAGGTCTTAGGCAATCAGCTTTAAGCCACCGATAATAACAAAGGCCCAGATCAAAACTTCAAACACCTTTTGATTGATACGTTTCACGATCAGCGGAGCAATCAGCGCCGCGCCAACCGCATATGGTATAAAACCAACACTAAAACTAAGCGAGTCGAAATTGATAATACCTAAGTTCATCATCAGCGGTACCTTGATGCAATTTACCAGTAGAAACAGCCAAGCCGAGGTGCCAATGTAAGTATATTTCGGTAGGCCTGAAGCAATGAAGTACAAGGCCGCGACTGGCCCTGCCGCATTCGCCACCATCGTCGCAAAGCCACCTATAATGCCCGTTGTCGCAATAAACACCGGATGATGTGGCAACTGATCCGCTCCGCCGTGATTGCGGCGACTCCACTTGCGAAAGAAATGCACCGCGGTCATCGACAGTAGAATCACACCGATCAGCACCCGCACATGCGCATCATTAACGTGACTAAAAATAAAATAACCGATCAGAATCCCGACCAGCATCCACGGCAACAGGCGGAAGATGTATGCCCACTGCGCATGTCGCCGATAAATCACGACCGCCATAATGTCGGCGGAAATCAAAATCGGCAGCAACACCCCAACCGACATCTTTGCAGGAAGTGCCAGCGCCAAAAGCACTACCGTCAAATTACCCACGCCTGGCAACCCACCCTTGCCGAAGCCAACAAAAGTCGCACCGAGAGCGATTAAGCCGTATTGCCAAAGTTCCAGAGCCTGCATGACAACGCAGCCTTGCAGCCGATCACGAGATTCCAAGCTCTAAGCTGCAAACTCGTGGTGGCTGCGCTGGCGCAGGCCAATCTCAAACAGCGCCGACGCCTTTTTAACTATCTTTCACACTAGAAAACTCGCTCTCCCAGTGTCCTACAAAAGAATTCTCCACCCAAACTTCATTCTTCACAACTTAGCTAAAGCCGACACTGTGCTTACCATGCGTTGGAAATGTATTTGCGCCTATGACGGCACAGACTTCGGCGGTTGGCAGCGCCAACCGCATGGCGACGCGGTGCAAAACTACATCGAAGCGGCGCTCAGTAATATCTTGGCCTCTCCTGTGGAGATCCATGGCAGCGGCCGCACCGATGCCGGCGTACATGCCAACGGCCAATGCTTCCACTTCGATGCCGATTGGAAACATCCTCCAGAAAAGTTGATTCGAGCCTTGCATGCGCAGTTGCCGACGACGATTCAAATTAAATCGATCCAGCCCGTGAGCGACGAGTTCCACGCTCGCTTCTCAGTCATCGGCAAGCGCTACACCTTTCGCTACTATCTCGGCCGCGCCGAGCCCTGCGACGATCGCTACGTTTGGGCCTGTCGCGACATCCCGCTTGATCTCGAGGCAATGAATCAAGCCGCTCAACGCTTGATCGGCGAGCACGACTTTACTGCCTTCAGTGCCAGCCACAGCAAAGACAATGACCCAAACCCAATCAAAACGGTTACCCGCCTCGACATCACTCAACACGGCCAACACCTCACTCTCATCGCTGAAGGCTCTGGCTTCCTATATAAAATGGTCCGCAGTTTTGCCGGTGCATTCTACGCCGTCGGCCGCGGACGCCTAAGCCCCGAAGATATCAGCGAAATTCTCGCCAGCAAGCAACGTACCCACCGTATCGTCACCGCGCCTGGGACCGGGCTGAGCCTCGATCACGTGTTTTATCAATAATCGCGCATCGCCACACATCACCAAGTGTTTTGCCTTGTTGAAACCAAACGTTTCGGTGAACATTAATTGGTGAATCGTCTGATCAAAGCTGCCCTCGATCTCATCTTCCCGAGAAGTTGTGTGCATTGCGGCGATGCGGTTGAAAGTGCTTCTTACGATTTCCTCTGCTCCGAGTGTGAGCAAGATATCCAGCCGTGCTTGCCGCCTGCTTGTAAAACTTGTGGCTATCCCTTTTTTGGCGCGGTGATTGGGCCCAAGGTTTGCCCTCACTGTATTGATCTGGATCCAGTGTTTGATCAAGGTAAGGCGCTGTTTATTGCAAAAGGCGCAGGGCGCAGCCTGCTGCACAACCTCAAATACCAACAAGGATTCTATGTATTGCGGGACTTTCATAAAATGGTCACCGCCACGAGACATTACCTTAACTACATTCAAGATGCCACGCTGATTCCCGTTCCGCTACATCCGACCAAGCTGCGCGAGCGCGGCTTTAATCAAAGCGAAAAGATTGCAGACATGTTAATTTCGACCACCAATCACAGCTCCACGGTCGAAAATCTACTAATTCGGCAGATTTATACCCAGACGCAAACTCGGCTAAATCAGCTGGAACGGCACCAAAACGTAAAAAATGCCTTTGCTTTAGCCCCCAATGCAGTTCTAATTCCCGATCAACAATACATCCTAGTCGACGATGTGTTCACCACGGGTTCGACACTCAACGCCTGCGCTCGCGTCCTCTGCGATGCCGGTGCGACTCGTCTCAAAGTTGCCACAATCGGGCACGGGTAGACCACTTTCATACTCTTCACCTACTTAAATTATGGCTCTCTTCGGAAAACCCCAGTACTCAACAGTCACCGTCAAAAAGAAAGACATCCCAAAGGATCTTTGGACAAAATGTCCGAAGACTGGTGAGATTATTTATAATCGTGTGCTCAAGGAAAACCTAATGGTGGTGCCCTCCAGCGGCTACCACTTCCCATTTAAAGCGCGCAACCGGATCGATTCAATGCTTGATGAGGGCACCTTCGAAGAGATGGACACTGAGGTCAGCTCGCTCGACCCACTTGAGTTCAACGCCACCAGTTCCTACCCAGAAAAGTTAAAAGCGAGTCAGGCCAAGACCAAGGAAACCGACACCGTTATTTCGGGAGTGGGCCAGATGGGCGGGATGCCAGTGAGCATCGCCGTCATGGATTTCCGCTTCATGGCCGCCAGCCTCGGTTCTGCCGCTGGCGAAAAGTTAACCCGCACAATCGAGCGCGGTGTCGATCAAAAGATTCCAGTGATCATCGTCTCTGCTTCCGGTGGCGCACGCATGCAGGAAGGTATCCTTAGCCTCATGCAATTGGCCAAAACCAGCGCGGCATTGGCACGCTTGAGCCAAGCGAAGATCCCTTACTTATCGATTCTAACCAATCCGACCATGGCAGGCGTGATGGCCAGTTACGCCTCGCTCGGCGATGTAATCATCGCAGAGCCTGAAGCACTCATCGGATTTGCTGGGCCTCGCGTGATTAAAGAAACCACTCAACAGGATCTCCCTGCTGGTTTCCAAACTTCAGAATTTCTACTTGAGCGTGGCCTGGTCGATCTTATCATTCCTCGTAGTGAGATGCGTGAGCGAGTGATCAATTTGCTCAAGGCGCTCTACCGGGCACCTAAAGCAGCAAAAGCAAGCTAAGGCGGCATCGATATGTCCGCTCCGGCCGACTATAACGCCACTCGCGACTACCTGTACTCCCTCAAATACCAGGGCTCAAAATACGGCATTGATCGTATGCGCCTATTCGTCAATGCACTGGGGCATCCCGAACGTGCGTTCCCGATCATCCACGTCGCTGGCACCAATGGCAAAGGCTCGACCTGCTCAATGCTGGAGGCCATCTACCGCGCCAATGGCTATAAAACTGGGCTCTACTCCTCGCCGCACTTGGTGCGCCAAGGCGAGCGAGTGCAAGTCAACCGCGAGATTCTCGACGAGGCCGATATCGTTGCCTACACCCAGCAACTCAAGCCTCTTGCCGAACAAATCGGCGCACACGACCCCGACGATCACCCCTCTTTTTTTGAATTCATGACTGCGATGGCATTGCTGCGCTTTGCCGAGGCGCAGGTCGATCTCGCTTTTATCGAGACTGGCCTCGGCGGACGACTCGACGCGACCAACGTCGTCGATCCAGAGCTATCAATCATTACTTCAGTCAGCCTCGACCATATCGAGCAACTCGGCGACACTATCGAGCAGATTACCAGTGAAAAGGCTGGGATCATTAAGCCCGGCAAACCCGTGTTAATTGGTAAACTCCCCGCTGTAGCAGAAGCCTTAGTCCGCCGAGTTGCACAAGAGAACGGTTGTAAAGTCACTTCCGTGCGCGAACGTTTCCCTGACGTGGGGATCTTGCCAGCGACGAATCTATCCGGCTCCTGCCAACGTTGGAATGCCGCGACTGCGGTGGCGGCGACTGAAATCTTGGGTGAACGCTTTCCGATAAAGCCGGCACTGACTGCGACTGCACTGCAATCCATCAACTGGCCGGGCCGCTGGCAAACCATCCAACTAGCCGACAAAACTCTGATTCTCGATGCATCACACAACCCCGAAGGTTCCGAGATGCTCGATGAGAATCTAACTAAGCTTGTCGCGCACTTGGGCACAAAGCCGATCATCGTCGCGGGCACCCTAGGTGAATTTCGTGCGCGCAGCCTGATGGCAGTCGTCAACCGCTTCGCTCGCGAACTACACCTGCTCGCTCCAGACCAGTCCCGTGCCACTCCCACCGATGTACTCGAATCTTGTATTCCCGATACGAATACAGCGCCGATTTACCACCAACAACTCGAAGATATTTTCCCCGCAGTCGGCATCTGTACTCTAGGCGAATCCGGGGATACTATTGTGGTGACAGGCTCGCTCTATCTAATCGGTGAAGTGCTGGAGCGGTTGACCTGCGAGACGCCAGTGCAGCAAGGGAAGCTGCAGGATACGCCGTAGGGGGAAACACTCCCTCGCATCATGATTTGTGAAAGAGGTATTTCTATTCAAGGACGGTTTGAGTGATCGCACAAATCCATATCTATGGACAAAATTATGGGAGCAAAGAACTATTGCCTTCGCAATTATTAACCGCCCGCTACGCTTCAGGACGCTGAAGTCGTGGAGTTGAATTAGAGCGTAGAGTGCACGCCCTAAACCTCCTGTCGACCTCGGCGCGCTCTGCGTGCTCTAGTGACCAACGGGAACGGGCGCTTAAAACCAATCCTAAAAAGTCATTGCATTTGTCTGACAGTTCGGCGGTTTAATGGTTTATCCAAAATCACAAATCATGATGAGCGGTAATATAGTTAACTCCCTCCCGCTAAATCGATCAAACTTCCTGAACCTTGAAATGCCAATGCGATCTCCGACAAGCAGAGCCTCTACAAATTAGAGCACGCTGAAAGATTGCCAGTTGATCAGAACCACTTTTGATTAATTACTGATGCCTGCCAACGATCTTCAGTTACTTCTCAATCTGGGGTTTATTGTCATCACCGCGGCCACTTTTGCATTTATCGGCAAACTTATCCGCATGCCCACCATCGTGGGTTATATCCTCGCCGGTATAGTCCTCGGGCCTGTGCTGCAACTCGTCGAACTCGACCATTCGCTGGAGCTTATTTCTGAACTGGGCATTGCTCTGCTGCTTTTTCTAGTCGGCTTGGAGCTGAGTTTTGCAAAGGTCAAAGATCTGGGACGCGTCGCCCTAATCCTAGGCGGCATACAAGTGCTACTCACTGCCGCTGGCGGGATGCTGGTCGCTCATTTTATGGGTTTCGGCCCGATGGAAGCGCTCTTCCTCGGCGGCACCGTCACCTTCAGTAGCACCGTCGTGGTGATCAAACTGCTCGATCAAAAAGGCGCGATGAACCGACTGTACGCGCGTATTTCGATCGCGCTCTTTCTCGCGCAAGACATCGTAGTGATCGCGGCATTGACCGTACTCACCGGCTTCGGCGGTTCGGAACCACTCGCGCCAATCGAGCTGCTGATTAATTTTAGTAAGGTCTTCGGGGGAATGGCCGTCCTGCTCATCCTTGCACTTACTGCAGCGCGCTATCTATTGCCAAAGCCGTTCGCATGGGCAGCACGCTCTCCCGATACAGTATTCATTTGGGCGCTCTGCTGGTGCTTTCTCGTCGTCATTCTCGCACATCAATTTCACTTATCAGTCGAGATTGGTGCCTTTCTCGCTGGGATCGCCATCGCCCAGTTACCAATCCACGAAGACCTACATCGCCGCCTGCACCCGCTGATGACTTTCTTCATAGCGGTCTTTCTGGTGACGCTGGGGATTAAAATGGAGCTCAGTAGTTTTGCGGTGATCTGGCCTGCAGCTTTAGGGCTCAGCGCTTTCGTCTTATTGATCAAACCGATCATCGTCTTTAATATCTTGGCACGGATGCGCTTTAGCGAATACACCGCTTTCCAAACCGCGATTGCCACCGGACAGGTCAGTGAGTTCGCTTTCATCCTGCTAGCACTAGGCGCCACCACTGGACTGATTGGAGCCGATATCGTCGCGCTGGGCGGTCTCGTCGGAATCACCACGATCGCACTTTCGTCCTACCTTATTATTCACAGTGAAGTACTCTATGCTGTCATCGCACGCACCGGCATATTGAAATTACTGCGCGCAAAACAGGAGCCCGACAGTGAGATACTGCGCCACCGCAAGGATCATATCATCGTGGTCGGCATGAATGCCCTGGGTCGTGAGATCGTCAAGCAACTGACATTGCGTAACGAACGTGTGCTCGCGATCGACACCGATCCCAAGAAGCTCGAAGGGCTCGGCGACGCCGACATCTTAATCGGCAATGTCGAATATCAATCAGTTGTTGAAGAGGTTGGCCTGCGCGAAGCGAGACTGGTCGTGTCGGCCCTGCATATTGAAGACACCAACCATTTGCTCGCCTATCGCTGCCGATCAGCTAACGTGCCTTGCGCGATCCATGCATTCGACCTGTCGGTGGTCAATGACCTGCTCGATCTCGATACGACTTATCTGATGATGCCCGCCGCCGACGGCATCTTACGGCAACACCAGCTCATGCAGCAGGAAGGCATTTTCAAGTAATGAACGGCGTCTGCATACTTCTTGTCGCGGCCGCAGTCGCGTTCGGACTGGCAAAACTCATGCGCCTACCACCAATACCTCTGCTCATATTGGTCGGCGCGGGCCTGCATGAGCTCGCCAACTTCTGGCAGGTCGAAGTGCCTGAAGACCTGCTCAGTAATATGATGGAGCTCGGCCTGGCGGTGCTGGTTTTTACCGCAGGCGTCGATCTGAGTCCACGCCGTATGCTCGACCGAACACGCTCGATCATTATCGTGGCAACTGTCCAATTTCTGATTCTCGGCCTGGCAGGTGTACTCACCGCATTCGCACTCGGCTACGATTTAACCACCTCACTCTACCTGGGCTGCGCACTTTCTGCCAGTTCAACGCTAGTAGTGGCGCGCCACTTACAACGTCGTCGCCAGATGTTTGAGCCCTTCGGCCGACTAGTACTCGGCGTGCTACTAGTCCAGGACCTGTTCATCATCCTTATTATGGTGGCACTGCTGAAGGCTCCCGACGGACTTCTCGAGAGCTTCTTTGCACTCACCCGCGCGATCGGGCTCGGGTGCGTGGCGGTCGGCATCCACCGCTGGTTTGTGCCTTGGGTCACGCGGCGCCTCAAGCTCGATGATGAAGAGTTGATGCTCGGTGCACTCGGTATCCTATTCATATTTTCTGGGTTCGCCTACCTACTTAGACTGCCGTTCCTAGCGGGCGCGTTCTTTGCCGGGTTCTCGATCTCCGCCTTTCCGATGAACGGACTGGTACGCGGCATGCTCGGATCGCTCTCGAGTTTCTTCCTCGCACTATTCTTTATCAGTGTCGGGGCTTCACTCACATTACTGCAAAGCGACATGCTCTGGCACAGCTTGATTTTCATCATCGTGCTGATTGTGGTCACCGTCGGACTTGTTTCGGTGATCAGCGAGGCCGTCGGCTTCTCCACGCGCGCCTCGATTGAGGCCGGCATCTTGCTCTCACAAACCAGTGAGTTCTCGCTCCTACTCGCACTCACTGGCATGGCTTCCGGCCAAATTAGCGCCGAACTGTTCTCAATGATTACACTCATTACGGTGGGTACAATGACCCTCACCCCGCTGATATCGCGCGACAAAATCGCATGGTCGTTGATGAAACTCCATCCCCGCTATCGCCGCGGCGAGTTGGACTGCGCTACCCTACAAAACCACGCCGTGTTAATTGGCTATGGCCGGGCTGGGCGCCAGACTCTACATGCATTTAAAGAGCACGGCATACCCGTGATTGTGATCGACGAAGACGCCGCCGTGATTCGCAAGTTAATTGCCGCGAAAGTACGCTGCATCCAAGGCGACGGCTCCAACAAGCGTATCTTAGCGCGGGCTAACTGCCGCGGCGCTAAAGTTGTGATTTGCTCAATGCGCCGAACCCACGATGCAAAAATCGCACTGGATCACCTTAAAAAATCTCCGACCAAGGTCTTTATTCGCACGTTTGAACCGGAGGAAACCGAATTCGTCAAAAACTCTGGCGGTATTCCAATCGAAACCGCGCGGGCCTCCGCCCACAGCATGCTCAAATGGTTGGATGTGAATTTACGAAAGTAATTAATAACCAATTTCAACCAACAACCCAAAGCTCCGCGCCTCTGCGCGAAATAATTCTTTTTGCTAGGTGAGCGTGCCGAACGACCGCGACAGGCAGTCCTTAAAAAAAATCCATGCGAATTGCTGTTTTCGCGCAGAGGCGCAGGGGCGCAGAGTCTAACCATGCCATAGAGCGAAGATTCAAAGGGACACTAACTAGTAACTAACAACCCCTACTTCGCGTTAGCCGCGACCAGCTTGTAGAAATCCACGAATAGTGCGTCGGCATCGTTCGGGCCAGGCGCCGCTTCGGGGTGATACTGCACCGAGAACACCGGCTTATCCTTGAGTCGCAGGCCCTCGACCGTGTCGTCATTCAAATTAATTTCAGTGACGACCGCGCCCGCCTTCTCCAGTTCTTCACGAGTGGACGCAAAGCCATGGTTTTGCGCAGTAATCGAGACCTTGCCAGTCTCGAGATTCTTGACTGGCTGATTGCCACCTCGATGGCCGAATTTGAGCTTAAAGGTCTTCGCGCCGATGGCGTGCGTAATGATTTGATGGCCAAGGCAGATACCAAAAGTTGGGTAATGCTCGATCAACTCTTTCACGGTCTTGTGCGCGTAATCGACCGCACCTGGATCGCCGGGACCGTTCGAAAGAAAAACGCCATCTGGATCGAACGCTTTGATTTCATCCGCAGTCGTGGTCGCGGGGAAGACCTGCACATCGAAACCATGATGCTGTAACTTGCGGTAAATTGAAAACTTCGCACCAAAATCCATCGCAGCCACCTTGTAGCGCTTAGTGGGTGCCGCATTCGCGAGCAACTGCGTGCCTGGCACCGTGAACGGAGTGGACTGCAATGCTTCTGGGTCCCATTGATACGCTTGCTTGGCAGTCACTTCCTTGACAAAATCAACGCCAACGAGGCCACCAAAATCCTTGGCACGCTGCACCGCGTCTTCGTCTGAAATGCTTTCGGTACTGATGCATGCCTTGAGCGCACCGGATACGCGTAGCTTCTTAGTAATCGCACGTGTATCCACTCCTTCGATACCGGGAATGCCAGCGGCGGCGAGGTAGTCTTGGATCGACGTATTACTACGCCAGTTACTTGAAACTGGGCTGACTTCGTGGACGATGAAGCCTTTGACCTTAGGGCCATCAGATTCAACATCGTCTGGGCAGATCCCGTAATTGCCGATCTGCACCGCAGTCATCGTAACGATTTGTGAGAAATAAGAAGGGTCGGTCAGGATTTCCTGATAACCGGTCATGCTCGTGTTAAAGCACGCTTCCCCGACATTTGTTGCCTGCGCCCCAAAAGCGCGACCACGGAAAATAGTTCCGTCTTCAAATGCAATAATTCCTGTTTGAGTCGTTTTAGCCATCTTAGCCGAGGAGCAAAAAGAGAATTTCGCGCCATGCAAATCAAAAGCGGCGCTTCGTTGCAGATCAGGTGTGATTTTTGCCGGCAATCTCTCGGAGCCGCTGAGCTAGAGCGAAAGCGATATTGATCGGTCCTGCGGCTCAGTCGTGTGTGCGTTTGCGCGCGCCTGCAGTGCCTCTGCGCACAGAACCCCCGTCTTACGACGGAGGCCACGGGCGTTTCTAAACCGTTCAACTCAAGACCTCGCGTAGGGTCGCGATTGCCTCATCCGTAGCGTCGAGTTGCACCCAATAAATCATATCGCGGCACTTCTTCTCATTCGTGATCAGCCCCGCTTGACGAAGAATGCGCAAATGGTGCGACGTCGCTGGCTGGGACAAGCCGATTCGCTCTGCGATCTTAGATACATTGCAGGGGTTCTCGCAGCATGGTTCGGGTGGTAAAATCTTCAGAATCTGCAAGCGCACTGGATCGCCGAGCGCCCACAGCTGCTTGGCAAGCGAATCGAGGTCGAGATCTGTTACTGGAGTAGGCATTGACTTATTTAAGTATATGAATACGTAAATGGAGTCATACGGCAAGTCGTAATTCTAATCTCCAAACAACTTCATTTAATTTTTCATCTTTCGCGTCTTTCTTTCAAGCAACTGCGCCTGCGCCTGCGGTCATCGAACTCAAGGGCATAATAACAAGCAACACTCCGGTAAGAATTTTCCTACCTTTCCACCTTCATACTTTCTCACTTCCCCGCCTCATGTATCCAAACGACTCTCTCACAAATTGGCATAGCGGCCAAGGCCACTGGTCTGATGTGCCCGCCGAACAATGGCACGACTGGAAGTGGCAGCTCAAAAATCGGATTACCAAGCTGGAGCAGCTCGAGCAATACTTCGAACTGACACCCGACGAGCGCGCAGGTTGCCTGTTTGCCAAAGATAAGCTGGCACTGGCGATCACACCCTACTTTTTCAACCTGATTAACCCGAACGATCCGAACGATCCAGTACGACGACAAGTCGTGCCACATGCGGGCGAGATGCAGACCGCGCCCGAGGAGTTGCTCGACCCCGTCGGCGAAGAAAACACCAAACCGGTCGATGGCATCGTGCACCGCTATCCAGACCGCGTGCTGTTTCTAGTGACCGACCGTTGCGCCGCCTATTGCCGCTATTGCACCCGCAGCCGACTGGTCTCCAACGCGCAGGATTATAACTTTCACCCAGAGTTCGAAAGCGG
This sequence comes from Opitutia bacterium UBA977, assembly GCA_002292345.1. Lineage (GTDB taxonomy): Bacteria > Verrucomicrobiota > Verrucomicrobiia > Opitutales > Coraliomargaritaceae > Lentimonas. Next base: position 30,586 of record DBBT01000037.1, read on the forward strand.
CCTCGAATACATCCGCACCCACCCCGAAATCCGCGATGTGCTACTCAGCGGCGGCGACCCGCTGCTCTTGTCCGACAAAAAAATCGACTACCTACTCGGCGAGCTGCGCAAGATCCCACACCTCGAATTTATCCGCATTGGTTCCCGGATACCAGTATTTTTGCCGCAACGCATCACACCCGCGCTGTGCGAAATCTTCAAAAAACACGGTCCGATCTGGCTCAGCATCCATGTCAACCACCCAAACGAATGCAGCCACGAGCTGCGCGATGCCTGCGAGCGCCTATCCTTTGCGGGCGTGCCGATCGGCAACCAATCGGTGCTGCTCAAACATGTTAACGACGAGGCGGAGATTATGAAGTCGCTGATTCACCGCCTGTTAATGATGCGCGTGCGCCCCTACTATCTGTATCAATGCGACCTGATAACCGGCAGTGCTCACCTCCGAGCCGACGCCCGCAAAGGAATAGAGATCATTCGCGCCCTGCGTGGCCATACCACTGGGTATGCGATTCCACAGTTCGTCATCGATGCCCCCGGTGGCGGCGGCAAGATCCCAATTAATCCGGAATACGTGAAGGAGGTGACTGATACGGAAATTATCATGCATAACTTCCAAGGTCAGGAATATCGCTACCCGTTGATCAACGCCGCGGAACACCCTGTCGATGAGCACACGCCGACCCTCGACCCGATTTTAGTCTAAACGGCACATAGCTTACACAGCCGTAACAATCGGACTCGTTTTAATATTGCTGTTCGGACTTTAGCGGTTTTCATCTGGGCTTTCTCGCCAATCAAACCAGAGACAATTAGATGACTACATTTTTTGCGATTTTCGGCGCCCTCGGGCTCTTCCTCTACGGGATGAAAGTAATGAGCGAGGGCCTGCAGAAGGTCTCTGGCGAAGGACTACGCGCACTCATTCGTAATATGACGCGCAATCGATTCTCTGGCATTGTCAGCGGCACACTGATGACGACGTTGGTACAGTCCTCCAGTGCCACGACCGTGATGATCGTCAGCTTCGTGAACGCGCGGCTACTGACGCTCACCGAGTCGATCGGCATGATCATGGGCGCCAACCTCGGCACCACTACCACGTTTTGGATCGTCGCCTTCTTAGGCTTCAAGTTCAGCCTCGCCAAGATCGCTCTGCCTTGCGTCGGCATCGGTGTGGCAATGATCTTCTTCAAGCGCCCTAAAGTGCGTGATTCAGGTGAAGCGCTGATCGGCTTCGGACTCTTATTCCTTGGCTTGAGCTTACTGAAAAAAGCCGTGCCGGACGTTAAATCAAATCCTGAAATATTTTCTTTCCTACAGGATTGGAGTGATTTCGGCATGGGCGCGGTCCCCATTTTCTTTGTCTTTGGCGTGATCCTGACCGTCGTCGTGCAATCGTCTTCCGTCGCGGGTGCGATCACCCTGACTCTTGCCGCCAAGGGTTGGATCGGCTACGAACACGCGGCCGCCATCGTCCTCGGCGAAAATGTCGGCACCACGATTACCGCCAACCTTGCAGCAATGACTGCTGGCACCGAAGCCAAGCGCGCCGCCCGTGCCCACTTTATGTTCAACATAGTGGGCGTGCTCTGGATGATTCCATTATTTGGCGTCTTTGCTGGTTTTATCGACAAGATCACACCAGGCGATGCCAACGATCCTACCTATACACTCTATCACCTCGCGCTGTTCCACTCGATGTTCAACCTGACAAACATCTGCATACAGGTGCCATTCGTGAAACAGCTGGCACAAGTCGCCACCAAGATGGTGCGCCAAAAAGAGGGTTCGCCCGAAGAAAGCGAGTTCGTCACTTACCAAGCGCCCAATCTACCGCAAACGGGTGAGATTAACCTCGCCGAAGCAGAGCGTGAGATCAAGGGCATGGCCGAGCTCACTCAAGTGATGTTCCGCGGCTTCAACGAAGTATACGAAAACCCCGACAAGGACCTGTCCGCCCGCGTCAAAGAGCTTAAAGCAATGGAAGAGCGCAGCGATCGGCTCGCCTTCGACATCACCCAGTATTTGATCTATTGCACCTCTTCAGAGCTCAGCCGTGAGCGCCTGAATGAAGTGACGGTGATGCTGCGCGTCATCTCTGAACTCGAAGAAATTTGCGATTGTGCCTACAACCTCGTGAGGCTGGCTCAGTTAAAATACGACAAGCAACGCGTACTTCCCGAGGGCACTCAAGAAGCGATCCAAAACTTCTGTGGCCCAGTCGATCAGTTCATGACCTTCTATATCGAAAGCCTGAGCCGCAAGGTCACCATGGCTGATATCGAAGTCGCCCAGCAACTCGAAGACACCATCGATGCCTCTCGTAAAAAACTGCGCAAGGAAGCCGTGCGCCGTATGAGCGACAAGGCCAACATCAAGTCCGAGATGATCTACATCGATATCTTGAATAACATCGAAGGTATCGGCGACCACTCGCTCAACATTCTAAAGCTGCTCGGTCAAATCGACTAAGGCGAGAAGACTCGGGTGAGCGCTATTGGTTGCGGACAGTCAACCGTAGCGAGCGGCTTTATTACATTATTGGATGCGATCCGTCTTGACGTAAAGCAGTCACTACGACCCTACCTACTTCCAACTGCCGCGCTCAAGCCCGCGAATCATTTGACAATTCCCCGATTGCAGGCGAGATAGCAAACGAATGAAACGACTTATTTGTAGCGGCGGCATTCTGTTGGCGGTTCTTTGCGGACCTGCCGAACGACGTGTACATGCGAGCGAAACGAGTCTGCAGCATGCGTTTAGTTCATGGGATCAGTTTTCGTTTAAAATCGATGATACTAAATGCCGTATTGGCATCGCCTCGGTAAAGCTTTCAGTCAGCGAGTTAACTCCCCAAGACGGCAACTTGGTTGCCACCTATACCATCAACGTGCCATTGAAACAGTCAGAGAATGACCAAGGCCTGATCGTGCTGCCGATTGATCTCACCGTCGATCAGCTACACAAACACGGCGGCGTGCTGCGAGGCAAAGCTCACAGCCACCAAAAAGGAAAAGCACCCAACACCATCATTTGTGAAATTGGTCCCAATAACACCAAGAGTATCGAGCTCGAAATCATCACTCGCAAGCGCACCTTGAATTTTAAATCACGCTACACCGTGATCGAATCGAACGATCAGAGCTAACGCGCGGCAGGCGGATATGCCGGAGGGGCAGCGTCCCGATGCCCGCACAAAACCAGCGGACATCGAGACGATATCCCTCCAACAGAGCATCCATTCGTG
>DBBT01000127.1:0-3540 GCA_002292345.1 Opitutia bacterium UBA977
GACGACGTCAATAAATTCCTCACCCGTGAAATCAAACGTGGCAACCGCTACGACGGCATTCTGCTAGACCCACCCTCGTTCGGACGCGGCAAAGGCGGCGAGCTCTATAAAATCGAACATGCGTTGCTTGAGACACTCAAACTGGTCAAACGCGTTTTATCAGACAGACCTTGCTTCGTCTATTTGACCAGCCATACACCAGGCTTTACTCCGATTGTATTGGATAATCTACTACAGCAACTGTTACCTGGCGGTCAAACAGAGTGCGGCGAAATGCTACTCACCGGTGAAGATAATGCTTTCCCGGTCCCAAGCGGGACATGGTCACACTGGACTGCAAAGTAATTGCGAGGCTGTGGCTCGGGGCACATCACATCTCCGCCGATTAATCAGTAATACACTCTTGAATCATCAGGCACACAAGGATTAGCCAATCAGGCTGATCGTCAACTCACCCTATTCGAAACCCGCTTCGCCCCGCCTCACAATTGGCGCCACCCCACTCCGCGTCGCTATCATTCCCAATCACAAAGCTCAAGAATGTCGCAGGGCAACTGGCAAACTTAAGCGTCGACTGACCTGCAACATTAGGGGCAGGAATCAAGAAAAAGGGAGTCAGCACTTTGAGCGTCAATCCAAGTGCTTGAAACGCATCTGCGCCCCAGCGGTAATCACACTCTAACGTCATGCCTCTAGGCGTACTCGCCATGCCGATTGTAAATGAGCTGTGCGCACCCATTGGCGAATGTTGTGCATGAAAAGAAGGCGTAAATTGCATTGCGCACTATAGGCAATCCAACCGCATACGACAATAGGCACTCATGATCTAAAAATAACAATCTCTGAAACTCTTCATAGCCATTGCCAGAGCCTCCCAATTAGGGCTACGAATACCAACACCTAAAGTTCAATCTCGGTTTAGCTAAGTAGTTAACTGACAGAACTCTTGTAGCCAAATGCCCGATTAATTTAGGGCTCTAGTGATGTGACGCCTCGCCTGATCCGCTAGGAATATGAATATTTTCAACCATGTCCTGCACTTCCTGCGGCGGTTCCGGAGTGAAGGCACTGACCAAGAACGCGACACCAAAGTTGATCAACATGCCGACGAAGCCGATCCCCTCAGGAGAGATGCCGAGGAAATATTGATCTGCATGACCATCAAGAAATTGGAAGTAAACAATATAGCCGATCGTAAACGAAATACCGCAGAGCATTCCAGCAATCGCGCCTTCACGATTCATGCGCTTTGAGAAGATCCCAATCAACAACGTTGGAAAGAAGGAAGAAGCCGCGAGCCCGAAAGCAAATGCCACGGTCTTCGCAATAAATGCTGACGGCGGATTAATGCCAAAGTACGCCGCCACCACTAGTGCAATAAATGAAGCGAACCGCGCGTAGCGTACTTCTTCCCGATCGCTCAGATCTGGCTTGATAATCTTCTTCATCAAGTCGTGTGAGATCGAAGTCGAAAGCACTAGCAACAAGCCTGCCGCAGTCGAGAGTGCCGCGGCTATACAGCCTGCCATCAGCAACGAAATCACCCACATCGGCAACCCTGCCATGTGCGGGTTCGCCATCACCATAATATCATTACCAAACCACAACTCGTTCGGGTTGGAGTTATCACCTTTATTAGCCAGTAGTCGTTGACCGAGCGAACCGATACGCTGCTCCTCTGGCGCGTCATAGACCGGATACGCTGGCGCCTTACCTTGAAAAACACTGTTCGAGCCGATCTCGGATTTTGCCGGCCCAAAATATTGGATCACACCGTCGTTGTTCTTATCGACCCATGCCATCTGGCCAGTTGCCTCGAAATCTTTAAACCATGCAGGCGCTTCCGTATAGCTGGTCTGGTGCAGGTTGTTGATCAGGTTGACGCGAGAGAACGCACCAATCGCGGGTGCCGTGAGATAAATCACTGCAATAAACAGCAGCGTCCAACAAGCCGACTTACGCACCGCGCCGACATTCTTAACCGTGAAGAAGCGTACGATCACGTGCGGCAAACCCGCCGTGCCACACATCAGTGCCGCAGTGATGCAAAACATGTTTATCTTCGAGAGCTTACCAGCGGTGAATTCCTGAAAGCCAAGTTCGAGATTGATATTATTCAGCTTCTCAAAAAATGGAATGACCTCAGCATCGGCAGTATAGTTACCAATCAACCCAAGTTGCGGAATTACATTCCCCGTCAACGCCATCGCAATAAAGATCGCAGGAATCGTATAGGCAAAAGCCATCACACAGTATTGAGCGACCTGCGTATAGGTAATGCCCTTCATGCCGCCTAAACCCGCGTAGAAAAACACGATCGACGCGCCAGCCAGCACACCGGCTGGTATCCCAATCCCGAATAGCTGCGAAAACACCACACCCACGCCACGCATTTGGCCCATGATGTAAGTCATGCAAATAAAGATCGCGCAAATCACCGCCACACCGCGCGCCAGCTTTGAATAATAGCGGTCGCCAATAAAATCAGGCACGGTCGCCTTGCCAAATTTACGCAGGTAGGGAACCATTAGGATAGTCAACAAGACGAAACCACCGGTCCAGCCCATCAAGAAACGCGACGCATCATAGCCGCTCAGAGCGACCGTGCCCGCCATCGAGATAAACGTCGCGGCCGACATCCAATCCGCCGCAGTGGCCATACCATTAGCAAGTGGTGACACGCCACCGCCAGCCGTATAATATTCCTTAGTCGAACCCGCGCGGGATTTAACCGCGATGCCAATATAAATGGCAAAAGAGAGACCGATAAAAATGAAATTTAGGTGATCTTGCGTCATCGTATATATCCGCGTTATTTATGTTCAGTATAGCCGTGCTTGGCGTCGAGACGGTTCATCAAGAACGCATACACCAACAACAATAAGACGAAACAGATGATCGCGCCTTGCTGCGCCATCCAGAACCCGAACGGTGCATTGCCGACTTGTGGCGCATTGGCATCTAGCCATTCACGAAAAATGATACCGCAGCCGAAGCTAACAGTGAACCACACGGACAACAGCCCTAAAACAATTTTGAGGCACGCCTGACGATGTACTCGAGGATGATCGATTTTCATAACTTGAGGGGTAGAGGTAATTAATGAAACTACACGAATCAATAACCTAGCCGTGCCCTGCAATGCAAGAAGGGATGCAGAAAAGATACAGACTAACATTCTGAACGCCTGCGGCAGAGCGCCCTGCTGGACTCTGAATGGTGTCGCGCCGCCCTGCCGACACGTTGTACGAGCTCAGACTGGATCTTAGTCCAACGCTACTTCGTTGGCCCAAATGTCTGCAAGCTTCTGACGGCGGCGGATCAAATGTGGCACCTTTGCCGCATCGAGCATGATTTCGGCGGCTTCGGGATAAGAGTTATAGTGCTTGGTCGACATCGCCGCACAATACGCACCCGCGCCATCAATTACACACAAATCGCCGATCTGGCACAGCGGCAATGCACGTGTCGCCAATAATTCAGGATCTCCCGGTGCAGGCGTCAGAATGTCGCCTGACTCGCAGCAATGCCCGGCGATCA
>DBBT01000127.1:3679-4894 GCA_002292345.1 Opitutia bacterium UBA977
AAACGAATCTCGCGACCCGTGGCCTGGGCAAATTCGCGGAACATTTCCGCCACGGGCGCCCCGCACTGCTGCAGGTCTGTGCCGACTTCGCTCTCCATGCGCGCCACCTTGTAGCCGCCACCAAGATTGAGCGCCACCACGTCAGGAAACTGGCGCACCAGATCCAGACTCATGCCAGAAATTTTTTGCCACACCGCGGGATCACTGCCCGAACCGATGTGCGTATGAATACGAATCACCTGCAAGCCATACTGAAGCACAATCGCCTGCACCTGATCAATCCATTCATGCCAGATGCCGAAGCTCGAAGCAGGGCCGCCGACATTGGTGCGGTTGTTGCCACCTGAACCAGAGCCAGGATTAAAGCGCAGGCCGATCGTTTTCCCTGGGCAGGCTTGGCCGAAACGCTCCAACTGACTCAGGGAGCAGGCATTAATCTCAATTCCCAGCTCGTAGAGTTCTGCAAAATCAGCTGGCAACTCCTGCGTGCTCAGGCTGATATTTGCTGCTGGCACGCCGGCGGCAATCGCACGACGCACCTCATGCCCCGAGCTAGCGTCAATCTGTAGACCCGCCTCATTGAAAATTTTAAGTATCGCGGCATTCGGCGATGCCTTCATCGCATAGCGCGCGGTCAAACCAAAGGCATTCGGAAATGCCAGCACCGCGGCGGCATTCGCTTTCAAAGTTGCCATGTCATACACATACACGGGCGTGCCGAAGTCGTCCGCGATTGTGCGTGCGGTCGTGTAATCAAGAAATCTGGGCTGCGATAAGTTGGCCATGCCGAAGAAGCAAAGACGGTTCCCGCTCGCTGGCAAGCGTGATGTCTTCGATCCTATGCGGCGCCAAGCGTATTTGCCAGTCACTTTTATCGCTTCCCTCTTGCACTCGAAACAGTTCAGGTTTGTTTGAAAGTATGTTGATTCTTCTATCTCCCGCAAAGTCTCTCGACTATCAGGCCCCACTACTCACTAGCAAAGCGACGCAACCGCGTCTGGCTGCGCATTCTGCCGAATTGATTCATCAGCTGAAAGCCCTCAGCCCTGAAGCGGTCGGTACGCTTATGCGCATTAGCCCCAAACTCGCGGAGCTCAACCATGCACGCTATCAGAACTACCAGCCGAGCTTCACCGAAGCAAATAGCCGCCAAGCGATTCTGGCATTTACCGGCGACGTCTATCAAGGCATGGCACTTGCCGATTGGTCGGCCGA
>DBBT01000040.1 GCA_002292345.1 Opitutia bacterium UBA977
GATGATCCCGCAAACTTGGAATATCCCATGCCGATCGATTACTCTGAAGTCGTCCCTTGTGGCGTCGGTCGCATCCGTAAGGACCAGGTGTTCGAAAACGGTTTGGCACTCTGGGTCACCGGTGATCAGCTCTGGAAGGGCGCAGCGCTCAATGCGATTCAAATCGCCGAGTTGCTTCACCAAAAGGGCAAGATCGGGTAACGTATTTCGGTATTTTTTCACAAACGGGTGAATCTTAACAGATTCACCCGTTTTTTTAGAAAGCAGTCGGCAATTTTCTAACTAAATTAACTTTTAAGGAGTACGCGAATCACTCCGCCGGCTTTAACTTAATTATTGAGATTGCGATCTCATCGGTGCCTAGTCGGCTGATACAGTGTAGCTTTAATTCGATTTCTCCTGAGGGGAGTGAGATCGAGCCGGCCTTGAGGGTTTTCCAATTTTGTTTCCCGCCTGTTGCTTCCATTGTGAGTGGCACCTTTATTTTGCCGACCGAAAGAACGAATTCATTGCCAGCTTCCAGTTTATTAATGGCGGCTTCAATTTCGATCGAATAGGTCGATGCAGTGTCTACTCGAAGCGGGTACGTGGCGACTCCTCCTTTCTTCCAATTATTTAATTGGGAGCGTTTGTTGATTGTGTGATCACTATATTTAACACCATTCTTGGTAGTTGAGTCGGATGGCTCCAAAATGAACGTGCCATTAGTCGAGGCATTGATGCGATAGGTGGTAACTTTAGGCGCTTGGTCGGTATTGATTACGATGACAGACGCGGCAGTATGCACAGGTTCTTCGGGTAATCCACTGAGGAGGATTCCTGCTGTGGTCTTTTTGAATTCAATTGGCTGATTATTGATTCCATCGATTAGATAGCTGCTCGACGGTGTCGAGTTGAGGCCGGGGATCAGCAGTTTCCCGTTTCTGGGCCAGTCGAACACATGCAAATAGAGCCGATGCGTGTCATTGGGCATTTGTTTTAAGGTGGCACGGCCCCAGGGGAGTTTGGTGAACGGCCCCGCTTGTGTGCCGTAGATCGATTCGCCGTTAACTTGCATCCATTCGCCAATATCTTGAAAGCGCACAATGGATTTGGGGTCAATAGAGCCATCTGGAAGCGGCCCAATATTGAGTAGATAGTTGCCGCCTTTACTGACCGCATCGATCAATCGGCAAATCAAATCTTTTGAAGATTTATAGTTGGTCGCATATTTGCTCCAGCCCCAGGTGATGTTCAAAGTATCGCAGGTTTCCCAGTCAACTCCAGGAATACCAGTTGCCGGAATATGCTGTTCAGGTGTAGAGAAATCGCCGAACCAGTAATCACCTATGCTGTTTTGCATTTTTTTATGACTCCACAGGCGATTATTAATCAGCGTATTCGGCTGATTTTTACGAACCAAGCTGACGAGTTCTTTGGCCTTCCAGTCTTCGCCTTCGAAGGTCTGGCTCGAGTAATCCAGCCACAGTATATCGACTGCACCGTAGCGCCCATCGGTAACCTCATTGACCTGCGCATGAAGGTAATCCAGGTAGCGGGGTAGCGTGCGATCTGCCATGCTCAGTCCTGCCACATTGATTGTGCCCTTGCCAGCTGGGGCATCAGGATGGTGCCAATCCCAGAGCGAATGATAGACACCCAAACGCAAACCTTCGCTCCGAATGGCTTCGGTGATCTCTTTGTGTAAATCTCGCCCAGTCACGTCCTTTGCATCGAATTCGGTTTGCGCTGAATCGTGTAGTGCAAAGCCTTCATGATGCTTGTTAGTGAAGACGACATATTTGGCCCCAGCCTGTTTTGCCAACTGCGCCCATTGTTTAGCAAAATCCACTGAGGGTTTAAACTTTGGCAACATAGTTGCCTGATAAACGTCTGCAGGCACAGCGGCCTTTTTTTGGATCCACTCAGCACCTCTGGTAAAGGTTTTCTCGCCCCATTCGCCTTCTGCGGATGAATAGAGGCCCCAGTGCACAAACATGCCAAAGCGGCTTTCTTTCCACCAAGCCATGCGAGCTTCTCGATCTGTTGCTGATTCAGTATCGATGATTAATTTCGAAGTATCTTCTTCTGCACAGCATATTGATGATCCGTTAAATACAAACAGCATGCTAACCATGGCTATCGCGGAAGCGGTTGATTTGATCATTTTATTGTAAGGTGTCTGTTGACGGGGAGACCCCTGCGTGTTGTTTGAGAGCATTTAAAATGTCGATTTTTGGGGATGTTTACAGGACTTGAAACGCCAAATATGCTGCGATGTAGAGTGGGTGCAATGGGTTTTGCATCGTATTGGGTTGGGGTACTTCAGTTGCAGCGTGCGGATAACCTTGGGCTGTTGCGCATAGTGTGATCCGTTTAAATCTTATTTGGTTGCATTGGCAGTGATGCCGGGCCAGTCATCCGTGCGGAATGGCGTGACTGGTAAGCCGTTGCGATCTTGTAGATTTGCCTTTGGGTTGTTGGCCCATGCATAGCGCACCGCGACAGGGCTCGATACATTCGCGTTGGAAACGTGCACTTTATTCTTACCGATTATCTTGGCATCGGCATTGACGAATACTTGGTCTTCGCCAGCGATAGTGAAACCAATTGGCTGTTTGATATCAAAGGTATGCAGCCCTTGGCTACTGACATGATCGAAGGTGAGGGCGATGGCGCTGTCCTTGACCTGCATGGATGCATAACGCGGGCTTTGTGCATCTATCTGGAAGCCATAATCGTTGGCGAGTGCGAGCCGAACCAGGCGATTGGCGACAGTGGTTTTGTCGCGTGGATGTATATCGCGTCCTTCGCCGGCATCAATGATCACAGCTTGCCCGGTATTGGGTAGTGCGAGCGTCATTGTTTGCGCTTCACGCAGTTCAGCCCAGGCACTGTCGGCTGGCTCGGAGGCTTCTGCCATGTAGTCAGCGAGTTGCACCCAGTAGAACGGAAATTCGCCTTGCTGCCAGAGGTCGCGCCACGTACTAATCATTAGCGGGAAGAGGTCACGGTATTGGGTGGCGCGGCCAGCGTTGGACTCGCCTTGATACCAAATGACGCCTCGCATGCCGTATCCAATGATGGGATTTAATACGCCGTTAAACAGGTTGGCTGGACGATGTTGGCCAGCGCGGAAATCTCTGGGAGAACGCTTTGCCTTCCCAGGTTTACCAGCCTCCAGCCATGCTTTATATTCGGCAACCTTGGCCGCGTGTATCTCGTCTGTATAAGCGGCGACTTTTGTATCCCACGAGTTGAGCAGTCTAGCGTAGCCGCCGTCTGCTTCCAGCGCATCGCGCGGCACCCATGCTTCGGCAGCTGAGCCGCCCCACGCATTGTCAATCAGGCCGACTGGTACGCCGAGTGCGCTGTGGATGCGACTGCCGAAGAGATAGCCGACTGCCGAAAAGTCACTGACAGATTCCGGCGAGCAGACGCTCCATGCGCCGTTGAAGTTGCCTTGCGGCTCTTGTGTGCCGACTTGCGGCACCGAGATGAGACGGATTTGCGGGTGGTTGGCGGTAGCGATCTCCACAGCTCCATTGTATGTATTAGTGAGTGGCCACTGCATATTGGATTGCCCTGAGCAGACCCAGACTTCACCGACAAGGACATCTTCAATCGAGACCTGATTTTTGCGACCTGACACTTGAAGCAGCTGTGGTTGATCATTTGCTTCCATTGGATCCAATTTAACACGCCAGATTCCATGTTTGTTGGCCGTCGTTTGATGCGATTGAGCACCTATCGATACGGTGACTTGCTCGCCGGCGTCGGCTTTACCCCATACGGGATTCGCTTGTTCGCGTTGGAGCACCATGTGATCACCAAAAATATTAGAAAGCGTCACATCTGCTTTCAGCGCCGAGATGCCGAGTGCGAGAATGAATACGAGAAGTAGGGGCGTTTTTAATAGCTGCATGTGGGCAGATAAAAGCCGACTACTGTCGTTGGAAAGATTAAAACGGGTGTTAGTCTGATTTAACTCACGGGTGCGTTATGTGTAATCTGTTACACTTTGTCGCAACCTACCAATAGAAGAAGTGCTCGATGACTGTAATCGCGGTCATTGCGTTAAAAATAAAACCCGATAACGCACCAAACAATACCGCTGGCCAGAGCTTACGTTCCTCAGGAATCTTAAAGACGCAGCAATAGCAAAATCCAAATAATAGGCATGTCAATACACTCGGCAGCGTGGTTACACATAGGAAGACTAACTCGAGAATGTCAGGCGGACTTGTTCTGAGCTGAGATTGAGGCAGGGATGAATAATTGAACAAAACAACCAACCAAATAACAACAACGGTGAAAGCAACCGCGAGACTGGTAATATACGAGTAGGTGAAGATTCGCTTGTGATTCAGCGCTGCTCGAGGTTGTTTTTTCTTTTTCATTTTTTGGGCTTACTCTCTCCCTGACTATCAGATCGCTTTCTCCGCGGCTTCGAAGACAACACTATGATTCTCTTAACAGTTACTAGTAGCAATAACCCTAAGCCGGCTAATAACAAAGTAACACTCACAAAAACTTGAGCCATCCACTGCATTTCCGGTGGGGTCGGATTTGATAGCTGTAAGACTAGATGTGATCCGTAGAGCCACCCAAATATTAAAAAAGAAATTCCTATTAGCGTTTTGCGCAAAGGGGTCGCAAGGCGCTTACCAAGAGCTTTTATTATCCCCCCTACAATCGACACTTCAATTAGCACTACACCGCCAAACACGCACCACTTAGATACTAATTCATCAAGGCGATGCATCGCCCTCTCCTCGGGAGGCAAGTCCGGATATGGAAATGCAAAAAATCCTAAATAGAAAATGCCAGAGATGAACAGCATGACTCCCATGCAAAAGATGTATATGAATCGTATTCTATTCATTTCCTTAACGGTTCTAGTTAACGTCGCATTCAGCGGCTTCTGCAGTAATGCTTTGTTAGATGAGATTAGAGACAAAAAATACCGAGTTATCGATCAACAATAAAGCGTTCATCTCGAGAAATGGTGTTCATATTCCAATGAATTCGATGCACATACTCATAATCTAGGCCATAGTCTCGTGTACGCATGAAAATCACTTTACCTGGGGTCATCGTTTCGCACTTAGCCTCTTCCATGAAGTAGGTTTTTTTGTAATTGGCTAATCTCCATTCATATACTTTAATCCTCCCGTCTTCATACTTTCCTAGTTTTCGTTCCCTAGTAACATTGAGAGTGAGATCAGTCCCATTTATTTCTCTCCGCTCTTTTCCGTTACGATATGGAGGTGTAAATAAAAACGATGAGGTTTCACATTCAACAATACTAGCCTCAACGAGTTTTCCGTAGTCGGAGATATAATAGTATTTTATGTAGATACGCATAAAAAATGCTAAAAAAACGAGAACCCCCAAAAACCACCATGCGTACTTCATTGGCACTTTAATCAGTTTTAATATAACACCAAAAATTGCGCCAATAATGAGACCGACAAGGCCACCCCAAATAGCGCCTAATGGCCAAAGATTCGATCCTTCCGCTAGCCCCATACCTCCAGCCAATAAAAGACCCGCCACACAGCTCGCAAAAGACCAGACGGTAAAATTAAATTTTTTA
>DBBT01000059.1:0-1459 GCA_002292345.1 Opitutia bacterium UBA977
TTCTTGAGTCGCCTTTTCCTGTGCAATAAGCGGTTCCTGGATCATAAGAAAAACAGGAGGAGAGACCTATGAGAATCATGCAATTGCTGGAAATAACGTCACTGATCATCGCAAGCTCATGTGTTTGCAGTATCAGCCTAATGGCAGCAGATAACGCTCTGACGGTCGACCCACCCAATATCATCCTAGTGCTGACGGATGATCAGGGATATGGTGATCTTGGATGCCACGATCACCCATTTCTGAAAACGCCGAATATTGACGCCCTATACAGTCAAAGCACACGTTTTACTGATTTTCAAGCCAGTCCGACCTGTGCCCCGACGCGAGCCGCATTGATGTCAGGCCGCGCACCTTTCAAGAGCGGGGTCACGCATACGATTTATGAACGCGAGCGGATGGCACTCACAGCAACCACGATCGCAGAAGTGCTGAAGGGCGCTGGCTATAGAACAGGCATCTTTGGTAAATGGCACCTAGGCGATGAAGATCCATATCAGCCCCACAATCGAGGCTTTGACGAAACCTTTATTCATGGAGCAGGGGGGATCGGCCAGAAATATGCTGGCACATGCGCCGATGCGCCTGAGAACAGCTATTTCGATCCGATCATTAAACACAATAACAGCTTCGTAAAAACCACAGGCTACTGCACGGATGTTTTCTTTCAGCAGGCACTGGGTTGGATCAAACAGCAGAATGAGCAAGGCAAGCCGTTCTTTGCTTATATCTCAACCAATGCGCCTCATTCCCCATACATCGTGGCTGAAAAATACAAAGCCATGTACAAAGATAAATGCAAAGACCAAGCGGCGGCTTTTCACGGCATGATTACCAATATCGACGATAATATGGGCGTGCTCATGGAGAAGCTGGACGCATGGGGCATGGCAGATAATACCCTGCTGATCTTCATGACCGACAACGGTTCATCCATGGCGACCTTCAACTACGGCATGAAAGGCAAGAAAGGTTCCGTCAACGAGGGAGGCACGCGCGTCCCTCTGTTCTTCAGACTTCCGGGTAAAATCAAAGCCGGTGTCGATGTGGATCGTTTGACACGGCATTATGATTTGTTCCCAACTCTAACCGAGTTTGCCGCTACGAAAGCCCCCGAAGCATTGAATCTTGACGGTAGAAGTCTGGTCCCACTGCTTGAAAATCCGAATGCCGAATGGCCCGAACGCTACACATTCTTCCACAAGGGCAGATGGGCTAAAGAAGGCATGCGTGTCCGAAAGGGCCGGCCTGATCACGTTCCTGAGAATTCAAAATACACAAGTTTCGCCGTGCGCAGTGAAAAATGGCGCCTGGTCAATAATCGTGACCTGTATGATATCGATAACGATCCAGGTGAGAAAAAAAACCGATTGAAAGCGCATCCCGAGGTCGCGCGACAGATGCTGGCAGCCTATGACGACTGGTGGGATGAAGTTAGACCTTTAATGATCAACGAAGA
>DBBT01000059.1:1572-12466 GCA_002292345.1 Opitutia bacterium UBA977
TGCGAAGGACTAGATCATTGCTGGATTCGTCCTAGAAACGCTCGATCTAGCAAATAATCTGAATCTGCTGAATACTTTTTTACTAGATTGGTATCATCTAAATGGATGATGGTTTTAATTGAGTCCCTGTGGTATAATTTTGTTTAGGCTTCGGTGCTGCGTGTTGTGATTCGGTAGTTCGATTGGTAGAGGGCTACCTTCTGCGCTAAGGGGCTCATCAAGAAACGCTCGGCTCAAAGCGATGATTCAGTGAAGATGAAATTAGAGATGTTTAGCTAATATGACAATTGAAAATACAATGCAGGCACATGTCCTGACGACCGCCGCGGCGTTGCTCGCGGCTTTGTTCGGCGCTACTTCAACAGTGCAGGCCACGCCGCAACCAAACATCGTGCATATTTTGACCGACGACTTGGGCTGGCAGGATATTGCCTGCTACTACCGTGCCTTACATGGAGAAGAGTCGGTCTATGAAACGCCGCACATGGATCGTATTGCACAGAACGGCAAGCGCTTCATGCAGGCCTATTCGCCGGCACCGACTTGTGCGCCTTCGCGCGCGGCCTACATGGCGGGGCAGTATACGACGCATACCGGCGTGCTGCATGTCATGGGTGGGCGCCCTGCACGGATCTATCATCCATCACATGCCTACATTGACCCGTATTATTCCGGTCGCCTGAGTCTAGAGACCCCCATCATTGCGGATGTGCTGAAAGAGGCTGGCTATATCACCGCTCACTTCCAGAAATGGCATTTTGGCGGCCGTTCCAAAGGTTTCCCTGGGCCGCTGGATTATGGATTCGATTTCAGTTGGAGCTGGGAGGGACTGCATTACAATGATCCTGAACTCTACGATCCGACGGATAAAAAAACTGCGGACTATGAGGGCATTTGGCGGCCGATGAGCCCCGACCGAGTCACGGGGTTTGCATCCAGCTATGATCCAAAGGATCCCTATGCACTCGATGCCAACGATGACGATCGTCCATTCGATTCGGTGGTCGATCTTTCACTACGCTGGATGGACAAGATCAAGGGTCAGGGTAAGCCGTTCTTTGTGAACTTCTGTCCGTCCTTTGTGCACGGCCCGTTTTCGACCCGCGACCGCAAACGCCTTGTGCACTATTGCGAAAAGATGGGCATCCCATTTCCGACTGATCCGGGGCGTATTACCGACACCGCACCTGGTTTCAGTAACCCGTATTATGCCGCGATGCTCGACAGCCTCGACTGGCAGGTTGGTCAGATCCTGAGCTACCTTGAAACTACCGACGACCCGCGTAACCCGGGACACAAGCTAATCGATAATACCTATTTCATGGTGAGCTCTGATAACGGTGGGCTGGAGCAGTCACCAATCCGGAATGGAAAGGACAAAGGCAAGGGAGAGCGTGTGACTGACAATACGCCACTGCGTGGCGGTAAGTTGAAGATCTTTGAAGGGGGCATCCGTGTGCCGTTCATTATTCAGGGGCCGGGAATCGAGCCAGGCAGTGTGAGCGAAACAATGATCAACCTGATTGACATGTTTCCGACCTATATGGCCATGGCTGGAGCGGAGTCCAAACTGGATCTTGATCTGGATGGTTGCAACGTCCTGCCTGTAATGCTTGGTGAAGCGTCGGACGCACAATTTGCAGATGGAACTGCCCGCGATACGCTTTTCTGGCACTACCCAAGCGTGATGCCTTCTTCGAGCATCATTCGCAAAGGGGGCTGGAAACTGCGCCTGAATCATGCGCCGGAAGTCAACCGCCTGCCGCGGGTCATGCTCTATCAATTGTATAACGAGGATGGCACCGTCTGCGACATCGCTGAAGCGAACAACTTGGCAGATTCCCAACCGGCAATCCGTGACGCCTTACTGGCTGATCTCAATGCGTGGATCGCGAAATACAATGCGCCGAAGCCGTATAAGAATGCCCATTTACAAGGCGATAAACGACTTGCCGGATCAGATCAGGTGCCAGCTGTGGTCAAGCTGCAGAGCGTGCAAAATCGTGTAGAGCTTCATTTAGAAGCAGGTGCTGGGAAATCAAAAGTGGTGGAGGCTAAGTTGCTCTTCACCACGAACGGCAGCAAGTTGCTGCAAAACAATCCGCATCAAGAGGAGTGGTTCGATATTTCGGCTGAAATCAAGCAGGGAATGGTAAGTGCTGTGGCGCCTCCCGGCATGACGCACGGGATCTTTTTTCTGCGCGACCAAAACGACTTCCTCATTACTTCTGAGCCGCTTCCGTCATACGCAGGGCCGGATAAAACACATGCCGTCGGCGTAGACATGATTCAGGACGGATACGCGTATCGTCCCGGGTTGCTTTCGCTGATCAACCTTGCGGCCTCCGCACAGCAGCATGCCCAAAAGGATGGGCAGAATGTAGCTGCTCTGGATCAGGCCATTCAGTCCGCTGAACGGGTCGTACAAACTCCAGTCGAGGAAGCATCCTATGCGTTGGCGATGCGCACGCTCCGCAAAGCAATCAAGTCGCTCGATGTGCCGCAGGCGAGCTTGCCAGTGATGAATCAATTCAAAACAGAGAAATGGTAAGGCATGTTATTTATGAATAATAGTCGAATGAGGATTAAGAGTGCGATTGCGTTTGTGGCGGTTTGCTCAGGTCTATTGATGGGCGTGGCGGCTGAGGCTGCGCGCAAGCCCAACATCATCTTGATCATGACAGATGACCAAGGCTACGGACAGCTGGGCTGCCAAGGGCACCCTTGGCTCGAAACCCCTCACATCGATGCCCTTTATAAGGAGAGTATCTCTTTTTCGAACTTTCATATGAGCCCGACCTGTGCGCCGTCCCGCGCGGCGCTGTTGACTGGGAATGTGCCGTTTAAGAATGGTGTGACCCACACTGGTGGAGCCCGCGCAAGGCTGGCGCTCTCGGCGGTGACCTTGCCTCAATACCTGAAGCAGGCCGGCTACACTTCTGGGATATTTGGTAAGTGGCATCTGGGACTGGAGGAGAAATACCAGCCCGGTGCACGCGGATTCGATGAAGTATTTGTGCATGGCTATGGCGGCATTGGTCAGCCGAAGGACGTGCCCGGAAACAAATATGTGGATCCAGTCATCCGTCATAATAGCACCTTTGTGAAAACGAAAGGTTTCTGCACGGATGTCTTCTTTTCTCAAGCCCTGGGGTGGATCAAGCAGAACAAGGAAAACCCATTTTTTGCTTATATTTCGACCAATGCGCCGCATGGGCCGTATATCGCCCCTGCAAAAAATCGACTTAAATTTGAACAGCTCGGTTTCGATCAAAGTGGTGCGGGCTTTTACGGTATGATTGAGAATATCGATGAAAATGTCGGGCGCTTGATGGCTTGCCTTGGAAAATGGGATTTGGACGAGAATACGCTGGTTATTTTTCTCTCGGATAATGGATTTGCCAGGGTCGCATCCGAGCAGGAGACAGTCGGTGCCCGTGATGGAGAGCCGTTGTTCGCCTATCAAGCCGGGTTGAAAGGCTATAAGAAAAGTCCGCATGAGGGAGGGACCAAGGTGCCGGCATTTTTCCGATGGAAAGGCGTGCTCAAGGAGGGCGCTGTCTGCAAGGCATTGTCTGCGCACATTGATATCCTTCCGACACTGGTAGAAATCGCTGGTGGCGAGGTGCCGAAAGAAATCGATGGGAAAAGTCTGCTGCCTCTCTTGGAGAATCCCGATGCGAAATGGGGCGACCGTAATCTATTTTTTCATGTCGGCCGCTGGGGGAGTGATAAGGCGGATCAGTCGAAGTATGACAAGACACCTGGTAAAGCCGGATTCGCGGTGCGCAATGGGCGCTATCGTCTGGTGAATCATGAGGAACTTTACGACATCCTTAACGATCCCGGTGAGGCGCATAACCTTTCAGCGAAGAAGCCAGAGGTCGTGCAGACCATGCAAGCCGCTTATGACAAGTGGTGGGATGAAGTCAGGCCTTATATGGTCAATGAAGGAAAGCAAAAAGTGGACCCGAATCCCTATCACGTGAACTATCAGCTGCAGGTGAAACAGGGTGGGATTCCTGCTTGGGAAGAACCGGTGCTGTGATGCCGATTAATTTAAATAAATCATATAAGATAATGAATCAATTTAAGTCATCGAACTGGTAGTCAGTAAAAAGAATGAAAACTAAAATAATTATTTTAAAACTCAGTCTGTGCCTGGGTGCTTTATTGACCAGCGCAGGCCACCTTAAAGCCGACTCTTCAACGCGTCCGGAGAAGCCCAATGTTGTCTTGATGTATGCCGACGACCTCGGCTGGCAGGACGTGAAGTGCTATGATGTGGACGAGAGTTCGCCGTTCGAAACGCCGAACATTGACGCGCTGGCAAAGCGAGGCGTGTTGTTTCGGCAGGCCTATTCGCCAGCACCGACTTGTGCACCTAGCCGTTGCGCGATGATCAGCGGCAAGCACCCAGCGCGACTGCAGAAGACCCATGTCTTGGGCGGACAGCCAGCTACGCCGAACCGGCCCACAGATCCTCTCATGGCGCCTTGGTATAGCGGACGATTGGGCGTTGATGAAACAACGCTTGCGGAAGCGCTTCGGTCCAACGGCTACCGCACGGGGCACAGTGGCAAATGGCATATCGCCATCAACCACAATGCCTACCCTCAGCCTAAAGATCATGGATTTGACGTTACTTTTAACGGTCGTGGCGCGAATACCAAGATGAAACCAAACCGCCTTGCGGGGTTCGCCACTGAAGATCTTAAGGATCCATACCGTTTGGACGAATCGGGATTTCCACGGGATGAAGTCACTAACAATGCGATCCAGTTTATGGAGGAATCCAAGGCGCAGCCGTTTTTTCTCTATTATGCCACCTGGCTGGTGCATTACCCGATCCAGAGCCGGAGCAAGGCGCTGCTTGAGAAATATTGTGAAAAAATGGGGATGGATTTTCCGACTGACCCAGGCTATCTGCCTAAAAATGGGGAGCAGAAGAACCCGTATTACGGTGCGATGGTTGAAATGCTTGATGCCTATGTCGGCCATCTGCTCGATTATTTGGAGACCACGGACGACCCGCGCTGGCCGGGGCACAAACTTATTGAGAATACTTATGTCATTTTTTCTTCGGACAATGGTGGCTGTGAGGGCTCAGGGGAGACCTACACCAGCAACGTGCCTTTGGACAAGGGCAAGAGCAGCGCCAAGGAGGGCGGCACCCGTGTGCCGTTGATCATCACCGGCCCTGGCATTCAAAGCGGGGTCGACAGTGATGTGCTGGCAAATGGGCTCGATTTCTATCCGACGATTCTATCGTGGACGAATACCGAAAATCAAGCCGGCGTTGAGCTCGATGGCAGCGACCTGTCCACACTACTGAGCACCAATTCGGAGGATTCGGATTTGGTTAAGGACTCGTCCGGAGCAGTTCGAAATACGATGATACATCATTTTCCACATGGCAATACTCCGCAGTCCACGATTCGTATCGGAGGCTACAAGTTGATCTATAATTACGGCCAGGTCGATGGGGTGCCCAATCGCCTACCCGAACTGGAACTTTACCGACTCTATGGTGACGGGAATGCCCGGGTGGATATCGAGGAGGCAAACAACCTCGCAATGACCATGCCTGAAAAGGCACAGGCCATGAAGCAGCAACTGCTGCAAGAATTGGATGCCATGGACGCGTCCTGGTCTTACTTTAACCCGCACACCAAATACCCGCTGCCGAATAAGGACAAGGTGTGCACGCCGCTGAAGGCGCAGCGTAAAGGAGAGACCGTTTCGCTGTCGTTCAAGGAGAACGGTTCTAAAGTGGTTCAAGGGTATTTTATGGTGACACTGAACGGAGGAGAGAATTATGAAGAGTGGTTCCGCTATAAAGCTGTGGTCAATGAAGATGGTTCTTTGACCGCAGAGCTGCCGGTGGGGGCAACGCACTATTTGTTCAATCTAATTGATGAGCACGGCTTCATGGTTTCCTACCCGCAGGTGGATGACATGGGGATGGTGAAGAAAAAGAAGGTGAAGTTCTCCAGCTATGCGCTGAATGCACTGGAAGGTAAATAGAGGTGATAACAATATGAGGAATTTGATAAAAATAACTGGAGTATTAACAGGGTTGGTCTGTGCACTATTGTGCGCCAGCGCCGCATCTGCGAACGAGTCGCTTAAAGAAAATGATAGAATCGTCTTTCTGGGCGACTCGATCACAGCGCTGGGCGCGCGACCGGGTGGCTATGTGACGTTGACCTCCGAAGCGATCGCTAAGGCATATCCCGAACTGAACATTCAGGTCGTCGGCGCTGGTATCGGTGGACATAAAGTGCCTAACTGCCAACAGCGTTTGGACCGCGACGTGCTGCAAGAGAATCCGTCGATCGTGATGATCTATATCGGTATCAATGATGTCTGGCACTGGACCCATCCTAAAGTCGTCGCACGCGGCAAGAAGGGAACCACGCCTGAGGTTTTCGAAAGCGGCCTAAAGGATATGATTGAAAAGATCAACGATGTCGGTGCGCGCGTCATACTATGTACGCCTACAGTCATTGGTGAAAAGTCGGACGGATCGAATTCAGAAGACCAGATGCTCGATCAGTATGCGGACATCAGCCGCAAGGTCGCCAAGGAGACTGGCTCGCAAATGCTCGACCTGAGAAAAGCGTTCATCGATTATTTAAAGGAGCACAATCCGGAGCAAGCTGAGCAAGGCATTCTGACGAAGGACACGGTGCACTTGAACGAGGATGGCAACCGTTTTCTGTCAACGCTTGTTCTTGAGGCCATGAATGTGCCAGTGTCGGTAACTGAGGGTTGAAGCAGCATCACCATAATCATCAAATAAATCGAATGACAAAAATGCTACATAAAGCCATCGGGATCGGGCTGTTGTCGTTACTAAATCTAGCGCACGCAGGGCCTTCTAAGCCGAATATTTTGTTCATCATGGCGGATGACCATTCGAAAAACGCCATTAGTTGCTATGGGAACAAGGACATCCAGACCCCGGGGCTAGATCGGCTGGCGGACGGGGGCATGCGTTTCGAGCACGCGCTCACCCCGAACTCGTTTTGCACGCCGGCACGTGCGGCGGTGTTGACTGGTAAGTACTCGCACCGCAATGGGGTCACGCATCTTAATCAAGAGTTCGACGGCTCACAGCGGACTTTTCCTAAGCTGCTGCAAGCCGCGGGCTACGCGACCGCGTTGTTTGGCAAATGGCATCTGCTCTCCGAGCCGACCGGGTTTGACCATTATTGCGTGATGAAAATGCAGGGCATGGCACAGGACCCGACCGTATGGGAAAAGGGCGAGACTTGGGTGGCGTGGTCGCCGAAAGATCGCAAGAGTGCGTTTAAAGGCGGCCGCAAGCTGATCGGTTATAACAATGATGTAATGACCGATGAGGCGCTGGGCTGGATCAAAAATCGAGATCAAACCAAGCCGTTTTGCCTACTGCTACATCCGAAACCCCCGCACGCGCCTTATTCGCCTGCAAAGCGCTATGAGGACTTTTTGAAGGATGTAGTCATTTCCGAACCAGCGACACTGCTGGATGATTATGAAGGGCGGACACCAGCGGCGATTGCTGAGACCATGCGTAGTAACCGCTTGCTATTGGGCCCCCCTTGGCAGCAGCTTCGCAAGCAGTTGGAAAAACAGAATCCAGGCATTTCCCGAGACGAGCTAACCCGGGCTATTTATCAGGATTATATTAAAGGTTATTACCGTTTAGTGATGGGAGTGGATGATAACATCACCCGCGTACTCGATTATCTGGAGCAGAGTGGCTTGGATCAGAATACCCTAGTGATTTATACCTCCGACCAAGGATTCTCGCTGGGGGAGCATGGTTTCTACAACAAGCAGTGGATGTATGAACCGGCGCTGCACCAACCTTTGATCGTTCGCTATCCTAGTAAAATTAAGGCTGGTTCGGTGCATGAGTCGATGGTCAATCATGTCGATTTGGCGCCGACACTCTTGGATTTTGCGGGGCTCCCGATTCCGGATGACATGCAAGGGTATTCGCTGAAGCCTATTCTCGAAGGTCGTGCCGAAAAGGTGCGTGATGCCTCTTACTATCATTTCTACAGTCACGGAGAGAATAACTTGCCCGAAATGATCGGGGTGCGCACAGCAGAGTATAAGCTGATTCACTATCCGGGCATGGATGACGCATACCAATGGGAGTTGTTTGACCTGAAACGCGATCCTGATGAGATGCGGAATCTGTATGGAAATCCCGAATACAGCGAAGTCCTTGAGCAGATGGAATCCGAGCTTAAACTACTCATTCAATCAGTGGGAGATCCTGTTAAGGCTCCCAAGCTAATGTAGGCGTGAATCTTTATGATATTCGAAAGATCGATACGATTAATCGGGTTACTCGCACTTTATCCGCTATTAAGTGTTGCCGAGGTTGCAGATCATCTCACTCGTCTTGCCACGGCAAGCGCTTATCCGAATGTGGTCATTATTCTTGCCGATGATATGGGCTATGGAGATGTCTCTTGTTATAATTCAGATTCCAAGATTGCGACGCCGCATATTGATCAGATTGCTGCAGAAGGTCTGCGTTTTATGGATGCTCATTCGGCATCCGGTACCTGCACACCATCTCGCTACGGCTTGCTGACGGGGGTTAATCCAGCACGCACAGGTGTTAGGAATAGGCTCTTGAAAAAGGGGGCTCCGATTATTTCGGAACACGAGGCAACGCTTGCCACAATGTTTAGCGATAATCGTTACAAGACCGCGATGGTGGGGAAGTGGCACCTCGGATTTGAGATGGTCACCTCAGCCGACAAGCCTGCCTTTGATTTTTCCAAAGCGCTCTCGGGTGGGCCTTTGGATCGTGGGTTTGATACTTTTTTTGGCATTCATTCGTCTCCTGGTGCAGGGCCTTATTTTTATATCAGAGATCGCAGTCCAGTTAACAAACCGACCGAGTGGACCAAAGGGTTTTCGGGGCGAGGAGATCGTCAAGGTCTAGAACAAAAGCGAGCAACATGGGCATCTGGAAGTATTGCGCCGGGCTATGATCCCGAGATGGTGGGTGCCACTTTGTGTGATGAGGCGGTCAGCATTATCCATCGCCACGTAGAATCGGAGGGGAATCAGCCACTGTTCCTCTACTATGCACTGGCGTCTCCGCACGCACCTTGGTTGCCGGAAAAAGAATATGCCGGCAAAAGCGGAGCCGGGGCTTACGGTGATTTTGTCATGCAACTGGATGCGGAAGTGGGGCGGGTACACGCTGCGTTGAAAGAGTCTGGCCTTGCGCAAAATACGATTCTGATTTTCACCAGTGATAACGGCCCTCGATGGCTCGCAGCTGAGATTAAAAAATACCGGCATCGTGCGGCAGGTGCTTTGCGCGGCAGTAAGGCTTTTTCGTATGAGGGCGGACATCGCGTGCCGTTCATAGTGAAGTGGCCTAGCGAGATTCGGGAATCAAGCGTTACGGCGAGTACCATCAACTTTACCGATGTCTTTGCGACCTTCGCGGATGTGTTAAAAGTGCCTGCGGAGGACATGTATTTGGGTTCTATCAGAGACAGCCATAGCTTTCTGGCTTCGATGCGAACGCCGGATGTGCGTCATTCACGACCTGCGATGGTCAATACCCCCGATTGTATTCGCGTCGGGGATTGGAAATTAATTGCTTCCAAGCGTGGCGGAGGTCCAGAGGCGCAGGACCTGAAGCGTTTTGAACTCTACTACTTGTTGGATGATCTCTCGGAGGAGATTAATTTGATATCCGACAACCCTGAGCGCGCGAACCACCTGTTCCTTAAGTACAAAAAGTTTTTAAGTGAGCGTAGCTTGAAATAGATCGAGGCAATTTGTTCCATTTGGCAGTTGAGCATGGTGTGTTTCGGCGCGTGGCCTGTCAGCCGGGTGTATTTTTTGCGGAAGGCATCGTAGGACTGACCCAGGGCTTGTGCGGAGTGCAGCAGGCCTTCGCTATCGTTGAGGTGCTGCTCCAAGGTCTGACCTGCGCCGTGGTTTAGACTTGGTGTTTCAGCTGACAAGTGCTGTATAACATGACTGAAATGAGTGATCATCAACCATTGGACAAACAGGCGCTGCGCGCCCGCGAACAATTTCGCGCGCGTTTGCATGGCGCTGAACTTCAGCCTCTGTTTGATTATTTGCCGGATGTCTATTTTGTCGCCAAAGACATGCAGGGTCGCGTGATGCTGGCGAATCAGTTAGCGGCGCGGATGTGTGGTTTTGAGCGGGAGTTGGATATGGTCGGTAAGACGGATTTGGAGATTTTTGCAGAGGATCGGGCTCGTGGATATATGCAGGATGATCGCCATGTGTTTGAAACAGGGGAGAGCATCGTCGATCGTGTGGAGATGGCACCGGATCCGAATAATTCGATTAACTGGATGGTGGTGACCAAGGTGCCGCTTTACTCGAGCGAGGGGGAGATGGTCGGGCTGGCCTGTATTGCGCGCAATACGGTGGATACCCATACTGCGCTGCGTCCCTACACTGCGATGAACGAAGTGCTCGAGCATGTGCGCTTGCACTATGCGCAGCCGATCAAAATTGATCAGCTGGCAGAGATGGTGCATTTATCGACGAGTCAGTTTGAGCGCCGCTTTCGTCAATTATTCGTGCTCACGCCGACCAAGCATATTCAGAATGTCCGCGTCAGTGCGGCCTGTCATCGACTGGCTTCGAGCCATGAGACGGTGGCGACGATTGCTGCGGAGGTGGGGTTTTATGACCAGAGTCATTTTACGCGGGCTTTTCAGCGGGTGATGGGGGTCTCTCCAAGTAAGTATCGAAAGCAGGAACGGCGCCGAGTGCTGTAATATACATGAGGCTGCTGCTATTTTACAAGACACTGGCTGGGGGATGTGCTAATATATACATATTATACCCCCGAATTATCATAGCCCCATCGTGATCGAAT
>DBBT01000026.1 GCA_002292345.1 Opitutia bacterium UBA977
ATCAGCTCCGGTGGAATCGAGTGCGTGACGATGGGCATGTTCGGGTTCTTGATGCGCCAGAGCAGGGAGTCCACTGAGAGTTGTCCGAGCTCTTTGATGAACAGGTGCAGGTCGATTACCTTGGGATGTGCGGAGACATCACCCGCAATGACCAGTAGATCTTTCATGGGAGTGATCCCACGGCGCATCAGTTCGCTGTGTATGAGATTGCCGAAATCATTGGCAACAAAGAGCCCATCGGGGGCAGGGCTGATTTTTTCAAAGGCATCGATGAGTTCTTTGGAGCGTGCTTCCCGTTCTGATTCTTTCAGGTCTGCGGAACAATGTAGCACAGAGCAGTTGACCTGCTGAACTTTGGCGCAGTTGACAAATCCGTTGGCTCGTGATTGCCAGTAGGGCGGATCGATGTGTTCGCGCGTAAAGCTGATGCAGCAGAGTTGTTGGCAGCCTTGCTCAATCAAATGTTTTGCCGAGATACGCCCGAAGATGTTGTGATTGGGCTGTACGTGGTCGCCAAACTCAACCGATCCGGCCTGCAGCATCCATACGACCGGGAATTGACGCAGGCGCTCGCAAATCGCCGCTGAGGGCTCGGGGCCGTGCAGCAATACGCCGTCGATTTTCCCGTCACGTATACATTTGGGGATATGATCGGATTCTGTGATGTAGTCGACGGTGAGCTCCGCACCGAGTGATTGCAGTTGGTGCAACACGCCTAATACCATTTCACGGGCAGTTTCCGAGAAGGCCACAGCGGAGTCGCCGGTCCAGATCAGCGCGATATTTTTGTGCTTTAGCGGGGCGGCGCCGGAGGAGCGGATTTGTTGGCGTGTCGACGGTTTGTAGCCCAGTTCCTTGATGGTGCGCAGAATTTTATCGCGTGTTTCCTTTTGCACGACTCCGGTGTTGTTGATCACCCGTGAGATCGTCGCAGTCGAGACACCTGCTTGCTTGGCTACTTCTTTAATCGTCATATCCATCTATGTATGTTACANNATAGTTAGACATGTTCAAGCTTTTCGGTGGAATATATGGAGGGGGGATCAGCTGTAGCGATGCGACGCCAGTCGCGTCTGTTTCCAGCTAGGCATACCGTGTGTCCTCGACCTCGCTGGCACGAGTTCGCTACGAGAGAATTGATTCACGTTGCCCGGATCAGCTGCACCGGGCCAAATAGTCCGCTGGGGCGGGTTTCTTTTTCCCAGGTTTCCAGAATGCGGACATAGCGGGCGCCTTCTTCTGAGTAAATCGAGTCGACTTGGCTTAGATACTCCGTGCTGGTGAATAGATTGCTCAAGGTGTTGCTGACATCGACCTCCAGTACATTGCTCTCTGCGAGCGCTTCGCCCGGAAGTTTGAAGCTGAAGGGCGCCCAGAGCTTTCGGCCCAGGAGCACTCCGTTGAGCGATACCGAGCACGCGCTTTTGACATCGCCCAGGTCAATCGTCCAGCTTTGCTGGCGCTCGTCTGCTGTCAGGTTAAACCGTGTTTGGTAGCGAACCGTCCCTGTGAAGTCATTGCCAATCGACTCACACCAGTCGGTGAGGGCGCTTGCTTCGAAGTCCTTGTCCTCGGGCGTCAGAGTGGTGATCTTGTCTTCCTGGATCACCGTCTGCTCGACGATTTTAGAAGTCCACTTATCCAGCTGCTGTTGGGTGGACTGGCTGATTTTCGGGCTGCTGGTCGCAGCTTCTGTAAAGCGAACGATGCGCGATTCCCATGGAGCCAAGGAGAGCGGCATATGGACGGCGCCGTTCTGTTGTTCGGCATATGTCGGGAGGCATTCGCCGCTTTCGGCTACGAGTTGCTCGGGAAGCTTTGTTTCTGTAAAGAGCGCCGTGGTATCGATCGGATCGTTGCCTTCGTTGACGAGGAAGTAGATGGATTCGTCGGAGCAATTGCGTTTGCAGACACGCAACATTGGCTGCGGAGTTGTGGTTCGCAGTAGCGGCCTGTCCGGTGTGCCCTCGCTGAGGACGGTGCCGCCGGCTGCGATAAACTGCTGCACGACTCCCTGCGCTGCGGGTTCCATCCAGTCGGTTGGGGGGATGATCAATGTGTCGTAACTCATCTTGCCCACGACTAGCTCGCCGTCCGAGGAAAAGGAGGCTTCCTTCAGCGCCAGATCGTCGACAAAGTCGAAGTCGTGCTGGGTTTCGAGCAGTGTTTGCGCAATAGCTTCCTGCGCTTCGATCGCCTGAGTTTGCCACGGTTCGCCTGCCCAAATGCTGCGCATGTCAAAGTAGAGCGCGGTGCGGCAGTCCGGCGTGCCGCGTGACAACAGATAGCTCATCCGTGCCGTGTAGAGGTAGGCGATGTCCATGTGTTGCCACAGTGGACCAAAGTGTCCGAAGACCGGGCGACTCCATTGATAATGAATGTCATCGTTCGGCGAGTAGCCCCACGGCAGAAACAGGTTGATGCCGCGCACCAGTTCGTGATCGATGGTCCATTTAAAGATAGCCGGGGTGACGGCGCAGCTGGATGCGCCGAAGGGCATGCTGCTGCACAGCCGACCGGTCTGCCGCGCGATGCTGGAGGCATACTTCGGGAAGTAATGGCTATTTTTGTGCGGGTGTGATTCCTGGAAAATGGAGTCGATGCCCGGGATGTGAAAGTGCCGGAAGCTGCGCAGCAAGTGTCCATATCCGCCTTCCATGAAGCGGCGTGGGTCGTGCTCGAGCAGAAGATGCCCACCGCAGGCGACCTGGTTGCGTTCGCACCATTCAAAGATCGGTTTCAAATAATTCGTCTCAAACAGCTCAGCCAGTAGGTCAAAATAATCCACCCGGGCCTGGGCGCTTTCGGCTGGCAGTGTCTTGAGGGAATCGTCGGTGAGTGCTGGTAGAAAGGGCTCTATGGAATAGTCGTAGCGCTCGGCAAAGCGTTGTTCCAATCCCTCCGTCCAAATGAATTCTTTGATTGGATCGTGCCCTATGCCGCCGAAGGTTGGTTCGTCGGCATAGACCCATGGCATGCACTCGGGCAAGCTGCCGCCGAACTGTGCCAGATGCTTTTTATGGACCAGCTCCAGCACTGTGGCGCCCACCTCGGGTTTGAGCAGGTCGGGCTGCGGGGTGTCCGGATTGATCGATCCTTTCGCAAAGGGTTCTGCATTGAGCGGATTGGATGCAGTCGGTTTGAGTGTATGACGCATCCAATCATTGCCGCCCTGTTCCAGAATCTTTCCGCCAGCCTGGCCGGATGGCCAACCGGATTCGTCGTGCATGATGACAGATAGTCCGCTCGCTTCGGCTGCGGCTTGAATGGTTTTCAGCGCCTGCCAGTATTCCGGCGTATCATAGTCGATGCCGAGTGTGGAACCTGTGTATTTTGCGTATCGTGACGCGGGTATCAGCCAAGGGGCCACTCTGCCGATCCCCTTGGCTTTTAGGTCGTTGAATTTTTCAGTAAGCCCACATAGATCGTCCTCACATAAAATAGGAAACAAAGTTCCGGGTCTGAAAAACATGGGGGGCCTTTTAAAAGCCGCCGCATCGTAAGTATGGGCCTGCTTCTGCAAGAGTTGGTTTTTCATTCGGGAGTGCTGACGCGGAAGTCCTTGAATTTAGAGGCTCTGGTAAACATCAACCGCAGGCCGATGCGGCCTGTTTCAATGGCCGGTAGCTTGTCATTGTGCCAATGAAAGTAGCGGGTCTTTTCGGCATTGCTGATCCGCATATAGAGATTCTTGTCTTGTTTTATGACCGTCATTTTGTGGGGCACGCCGGTTGCAAAAAAACCGTTATGGATATAGTCTGGGGCGAGGTCGGTACCTCTGAGTCCTGTCTTGTGTGGCATGTAGCGGCGAGCGCGGATGTAGTCATCGGTCACATCATCCGGATTGGGAAAGGCCGCGTAACTGATGTGATAGGTATTCATATAGTTGAAGTAGAGCTTCATTGAAGGAACACGCCGCAGGTCAGCCCATTCGGAAATATCCGTTTTATAGGGTTCCTCGCCGCTACCAGTGGCCTGGATGTAGAGAATGTTGACGCCGGTGCTTTCCGAATCGAGGCGAGTGAATTCATACTCAATTTTGACGTCGCCTTCAAACGACTCTTTGGTCCAAAGAACCATATGGTGTGCGTCATTCTTAAATTCCGGTCCGGCGCGCAATTCGATGCCTTCGGGTGTGTTCACCGCCGTGGCCACTTCACCGTCGAGGGTCCATTGTTGTTGCCAATCTTCGGTCAAAGAATCGAAGAACACTTCCTTCCAGTTCACATCGGAAGCCTTTTCAAAAGCCTGCTGCTCGGGGGAGCTTGGTGTGTTGTCGGGAGTGGTGCAGCCGAATAGCAGCATAGTGGTGGTCAGCGTCATGATAATCACTTTCTTTTTCATAAGATTGTTCGAGTTGAGATTTGTTGTTTCGATGTGTTTAAAGGTTTTAGCCATGCCTTTATTTGGAGCCTTGCATCATCTTTTCCAGGGTAGGGCTCATGGCATTTCTCCAGATATCATACCCCTTTCCGTTCGGGTGCAGTAAATCGGGCATGACTGCGACTGGCAGAGCGCCGTCTTCATTCAAAAAAGCATGGTTGATATTTAGATACACCACGTCTTCTCCATCAGCGAAGTGCTCGATCATCCGGTTGACCTGATTGATTTTTTCCCATTGTGGATTCATGACGGCTTCGGTCAGGCCGTTTTTGATTTCGATTCTCTGCTCGCGAGAACCGCGTGGTAAGATGCCCAAAAGCAGTATTTTCGTTTCCGGCAGTTTTGCTTGCAGGACTTGGATGATGGCCTCGACGCCTCCGGCTATTTCCGCAATTGAGTATTCGTCATTGT
Organism: Opitutia bacterium UBA977; assembly: GCA_002292345.1. Classification (GTDB taxonomy): domain Bacteria; phylum Verrucomicrobiota; class Verrucomicrobiia; order Opitutales; family Coraliomargaritaceae; genus Lentimonas. The sequence continues at coordinate 4,795 of DBBT01000026.1, forward strand.
TGGAATTATTAGTCCCGGCTAAGATGATCGCCACTTGGGGATTGATCGCTTCCATCTCATGATTCAACAAGCGCCAGATGATGTTTTCGGTTTTGTCGGCCGGTTGGCCNNCAAAGCATACTTCGAAAATCTCCGGGTGTCGCTTCCAACCGTGTGTAATGGAATCGCCCACGAGTAGGATATCCACATTTCCCTTTTGTAGACGGGCGTCCCGTTTATAGTGATCCTTTACCCAACGCTCGCTTCGAGCTACGGGGCAAACGGCTGGATTCCCTGATGTTTCAATCCTTGCTCTGAGTTGTTCATAATCATGTGGGGCCTTTTCGTATGCGGAAAGGGAGCAACAGGCCATAAGCCCTAGAATAAGAGATTTTATCTTAGTATGTCTCATCGATTGTGGGTTTAAGTGTTTTCACAATGCGCTCTTCAGACTGATCTCTGCATCAGGCGCTATCATCGTTGGTTCTCCCTCGATTAGGCCAAGTTCGTTCAAAAACTGATCCGCTGCAATGATGCTGATATTGGACCATCCCGGCTGATTGAAAATACCGTGGCCCTGTCCCTCGGCCATCCACAACTCGCTGTTTTCAATACCGAGCGGTTTCATTTTGGTTTGGACGCGCTTCCAGCCCTTTAGCCAGCCGTCCTCGCTTCCAAAGAACACGATGGATGGCGGGATGTCCGCTTTCAGCTGTTCTTGGAAAGACACTTCGGCATCCACTGCGTCTCCGCCGCTGAGTGCTGGGTTGAACAAGATGTAAGCCACAACGGAGGTGTCGAACTGCATGGGGTCATCGGGGTCGTTCAGGCCAGGGGTGGTCGTCGCGAGTAGGCTCACATGCCCGCCGGCCGAACCGCCGCCAGTGATAATTCGTTTCGGATCAACCCCCAGTTCCGGGGCATGCTGTTTAAACCAGCGGATCGCACTCTTGGCGTCTGTAATGCAGACACGTTTGAAGCGTGAACTTTCTCGCCGTTGATCCTTTGTAATCAGCCGATACTCTACCGTTGCTGTGACGAGCCCACGGCTGGCGAAATAGTGGCAAAGCGAACGAAACTCGCTGACGTTACCGCCTGTCCAGCCGCCACCATGAAAGATGATCATGCCGGGCACTGCTTTCTTGGTGCTATTGTGCCCCTCTGGGGAATAGACTTCGATCTGAAGGTCTTTACCGTTCTGGGTATTGTAGGTATAGGCCTTTCCTGCGGGCGCATCCGCTCGACTGAGCGGAATGTAGTCGTCCTTCGCAGGAGCTTTCGCGTCAATAAATGCTGCCGATTGAAGCCAACAGAGAGACATTATTACCATTGTAAGTTTCTTCATCTTGAGACCTGTTATTTTACTTTTCATGTTTATTTCCTTTTAGATTGTTCTACCTGTTGGCTGGCACGACCAGATCCGGATAACCCGGGTATCTGACGATTGCCGGGCCTTCACCGTATATCATTTTCAGATAGGGGAAGTCGTAGACCATGCGCGGGTTGAGATCGATGGTCTTGCCGTTACGCTTGGGGAGTGTTTCGCTCTTGCTCCAGTATTCGTAAGTGTCACCATTGAGCGCTCTGTAGTTTAGCTTTCCTTCCTTATAGCTGAGTGGCCTGCCTTTGACTGCGGCTTTGAATTGCATGAAGTCATTGTTGTAGTCCTTGGCCTGGCCCATCTGAATCACAACCGGTGCCCAGATGTCTTTGAACTCGATGAAGTATCCGTTTTCATAGGGCGAATCGACCACGTCGTAGCCTTTCTTGCCGGCAATGAGGAACGCGGCATAACCGTCGCCGGCGTGGGTGAAGCACCAGCCGTCGTTCTCTTCCCGATTGTCCCAGAGCGCGCCGTCAGAGATGAAGATCCTTGTGCTGTTGGATGTCTTCGCATTGGCATTCGGATCCCTAGCCACGATCATGCAGTCTGGCCCCAACATGCCGTTCACGCCTTTTGAGGTAGTCTTCTTGTATTCACTCTTTTTGTCTGACGGTCGGTCGCTAGCGTATACCACTAGGCGGTCGCTGCTCTGGCTTGCAAATTGCACGCCCATCACGCGGCTCTGGTTCACGAGCTCGATGTAGTCCCGACTCGGATCCAGGCTGATGGTGCTCATGGTGTAGGCCTGTGTATACCAGCTATCACGACGGATATAGGAGTTCATCGCCTTGTCATCGTCGAACAGGACATCATAGACGCCCCTGTCCCAGCCACTGCCGCGCCCGAAGCGTCGGGAGGTTCCCAGGTAGGGCTCGCNNCTTCTCATCGCGGGCGATTGCGCGCACAATTGCGGGCGGGCGATACTCGCTCAAAAAGCAGGATGTGTCGACCAGGTTGGGATTCGTTTTTGCATCACTCCAGTCGTAGGCATAGAGTAGGGACTGCGCCCAGTAATGACCGCTCTGGATCCAGGACCACTTGTAGCACCGGGTAGAAGCAAAGCTCGCGCGAATGCCGATCCTCGGCTCGAATTCGCAGGCCACGTTCGCCCAGAAAATGTCGAGGTAGTCGCGGGCCGCTTGCTTGAGCTCGACTGAATCGGTGAGGTCGAAGATCTCGGTGTAGTGATTGATGGTTGAATTTCCGTAGCTTGAGGGGTGCGCAATTTCACAGTTGAGCCCGCTTCGGAGTCGTGAGTCGAAGAACGCCTGATACCACTTCACCCATTCCCGGTAATGCGCTTCCACGGTGAATCCGTCGTGCAGTTTCGCTCTTGGCCCATAGGGTGCGCCCGCCTGCAGCAGCACCTGCAGTGCGAGCAGGTTGGCCGAACGCTGGGCGGCACAGTGATTTTCACTGCCACTGATCAACCACACGCTCTTGGTTGGATTGTTCAACGGCCAGTCCTGATCCTCACTGAGAAAGCTGTGCTGATAGACCCAGCGCCAGCACACGTCCTCGATGGCATCCTTCGCTTCATCCGAGAGCAGCCGGTTGAATTGCGGCTTCAGGTAGATGAAGTAAATGGACGGTTTCGGGCGGGGATCATGATAGGCCGTCGGCTTTGCCTGGGGATCGCGATTGTAGGATTGGCAATACTCCAGAATCGCCTGATTCAGCGGGGCTGCTTGTTGGTCTGCCTCTGCCATGAGGGCGGCATGGTTGAGTTTCCAACCGGGATCGCTCTCTNNGTGCGGGCCAGGGATTCTCGCGGATCCATTGCTTCCCTTCCTGTATGCGATCCTCGATCCGTTGAGCGTCGGCATGCAGCCCGCCGGCGAAAACCGCCGTTGCCAGGATTAGGTAAAATAATAATTTATTGTTCATTGTCTTAGTTCCAAAATTGCCACCAAGGAGATTCTGAGAAATCGAGGTCGAGGGTTTCACCATCGTATTCAATATGGATTTTTCCGCTGCCGTATTCCGATCGGATAAACGGGCTGTTGAAGGTCAGCGGATATTCATAATTGATGTATTCACCGCCCACTCGGGGGATTTCCATACTGCCGGCGTTGAAGACCATTTCCGGTGCATCCTTTCCGGGGGGCGTGTAAACCAGCTCATCGTATTCCTGGACCACAGTATTGTAGAGCTCCAG
>DBBT01000044.1 GCA_002292345.1 Opitutia bacterium UBA977
GCCGAAAGTGGGTGGAGGGTAGGGAGTCTCGCCTTCCGGAAGTTAAGCAACTTACTCCTAGTCAAATAAAAGGTGTTTCATAGCACTGAGGCTAGGTCCAACCCTGCTTGCTGAATTCAGTGACCAGATGGTCGACAAAGAGCCGGGTTTTTGCAGACAGATTACGCCGACTGAGATAAACGGCGTAGATACCGAAATCGAGATCGGAGACTGTCGTTTCATAATCGGACAAGACACGCTCCAGACTACCGGCTTTCAGATGATCCTTCACGGACCAGGCTGGTAGCATCGCGACGCCAAGGCCAGACAACGTCGCGACGCGCAAGGCTTCACCATTATTGGTCTGAAAGTTACCCGCGACTTGGATATTAATTGATTGTCCCGTGTCTATGCGGAACTGCCATAGGGCGGCAGCGGTACCGAACTCGAAACGGTAGGTCAGACAGTTGTGATCCATGAGGGCTTCCGGTGTCGCCGGCTTGCCATGCTCTGCCCAGTATTCGGGGCTGGCGCAGATAACTCGCGGACTGGATGCGAGACGCCTGCCTATGAGTGTCGAATCCGAAAGATTTCCTGTCCGAATCGCGAGATCGATACCGTGTTCAGTCAGGTCGAGGTCGTTGTCGGTCAGCCACAGATCGATTTTGAGATCCGGGTAAAGGGCTAGGAATGTTGGAATCAGCGGAGCCACGTGTTGTGTACCTAGGGATATGCGCGATTGAATACGGAGAGTCCCGCGGGGCTTTACTGCCATTTGACTGACAGCATCACGCAGCTCGTCGATGTCCTGGAGCAGGCGTTCGGCATGTTCCAGGTAGACCTGCCCGGCTTCGGTGAGAGAGAGCCTTCGGCTGGTCCGGTTCAATAGTCGTACGCCGAGATCGTCTTCCAATGCAGTGATCTGACGCGACACACTCGCAGGAGAGAGGCCAGACTGGCGACCAGCACCTGATAAGCTACCTGTCTGTACAACGGTCAGAAAGAGCCGCATCGCCTTAACATTGTCCATTATCTTCCCTGCCTCGTTTTTCCAAACCTATCTTTTCAAATTTCGTAAAGGTGGTGCCCGATTTTTAAGTATTATCACTACCAAAGGAACGTAATACCATCCTGTCGAAGTCTGGCCACGTTGTTTATGCAGGCTCCTGCGAAAGAGAGAAGGAAAAAAGATGTCAGAAACGACAGAGTTTCGGGATGAAACCCGTGCCTGGCTACAGGAAAACTGTCCTCCGGGTGCCCGCGGTCCCGGCGTCATTCCCTGGGGTAGCCGCAAGGTTGAGCTGCCTGCCGACAGTCGCATCTGGTTGGAAAATATGGCGGTTAAAGGATGGACTGTCCCCACCTGGCCTAAGGCATATGGCGGTGCCGAGCTCGATTCAGCCCAATATTTGATCCTCCTCGAAGAACTTCAGCGCATCAACGCTCGCTCGCCTTTGGTTGGCCGGGGTGTCAACTATATTGGTCCGACAATCCTGGAATTTGGCACGGATGAGCAGAAAGCACGATGGTTGCCTGGCATGGCCCGGGGCGACGGTGGGTGGTGCATGGGTTACTCCGAACCGGGTTCCGGTTCTGACCTCGCCAGTCTCAGTACAAAAGCCGAGCGCGAAGGCGACCATTACATTATCAACGGTCGCAAGATCTGGACATCCGAAGCCACTCATGGTGATTACATCTTTGCACTGGTGCGAACGGACAACACGGCCCCAAGACATAACGGCATTAGTCTCATCCTCATCGACATGGATCAGCCCGGCGTGCAGGTGCGACCTATTCGATTGATCAGCGGCAACAGTCCATTTTGCGAAACGCTCTTCGAAGATGCGAGAGCAAGTGTCTTGGATGTTATCGGTCCGGTTAATCAAGGATGGACTGTTGGCAAGCGACTCTTGCAGTACGAACGCTCCACCCACGCGGGCATAAACATCTCGGGCGCGCAGGGCCGAGTAGCCGAGACTCCGTTACCTGAGATATTTCGTGACCTGCTACCCACCGACGATACGACAGGTCGAATTCTGGACGACGCCAAGCGTTCGGCGCTGCTGAAATGGCAGATGCGACAGCGGACCTTTGAGTTGACCCAGCGGCGAGCGATTGAGGAAGCTCAAGCGCGTGCACCGGGTTTTACATCGTCAGTTGTCAAGTTGATCGGGACCCTGTCAAAGCAAGAGCGTGATGAATTACATCTCTCAGCTTTGGGTTCCAACGGCCTTGGATGGGAAGGCGATGAGTTTCCGAAAGAAGCGCTCAAGCACACTCGCACCTGGCTTCAACAGAAGTCTTTAACAATTGCCGGTGGTACTGCTGAGATTCAGCTCAATATTATCGCGAAGCGTGTTCTCGGTTTGCCCGATTAGCGCAACCGCAATTAAACCTTAGACCAACATAGCGAACCGCGCACATGACTGAACAGAAGATTGCGTCAATCAATGTAAACAATGACGAGCACCTCGATTACCAAGTGGTCATCATCGGAGCAGGTTTGTCCGGGATGTACCAGATCAAGCGCCTGGCAGATCTCGGTGTTCGTGCGACGGTGCTGGACACTAACGCCGATCTTGGTGGCACCTGGTACAACAATCGATATCCGGGTGCACGATTTGATTCAGAGAGCTACACCTACGGTTACTCGTTTTCCAGGGAAGTGCTGGACGAGTGGCATTGGGCCGAGAAGTTTTCGCCGCAGGCACATACGCTGTCCTATCTGAATTTCGTAGCAGACAAATTTGATTTGCGTCAACACATGCAGTTTGGCTGCAGGGTAGATGCGATGGTGTTTGATGAGGATGCAGACCACTGGGCGATTCGACTAGAAGACGGGCGTGAGATAACGACCCGTTTCGTCATCACTGCGATGGGAACGCTGTCGACCCCATCACTACCGAAGTTTGAGGGCATGGCAAGTTTCAAGGGTGCATCTTTTCATGCTGCAAACTGGCCTCATGAGCCTCCTGACCTGACAGGCAAACGTGTCGCCGTTATCGGTGCCGGTGCGACGGCGATTCAAATCATTCCAGAAGTGGCGAAAGTCGTGGACCAACTGACCGTTTTCCAGCGCCGCCCAAACTGGGCAGCGCCTTTGAACAACGAGCCCATCTCCGAATCTGAGATGGCAGCGATACGTGAACGCTACGATGAGATTTTTGCCACTTGCGCGCGCAGTCCGGGCGGGTTTGAACATGAATTCGACAGCCGTAGCTTTTACGACGTGAGTCCAGAGCAGCGGCGCGAGCTGTGGGACAGACTCTATGACGAGCCGGGCTTCGGTATCTGGCTTGAAAATTTCCCGGAGATATTCACCGACGAAAAAGCTAATGCGGAGATATCCGACTACATCGCCGACCGTATTCGTCGGCGTGTGAATGACCCTGAGCTTGCAGAGCGGCTGATTCCAAAGGATCACGGTTTTGGTGTGCAGCGATTACCTCTTGAGACTGGTTATTTCGAGACCTACAACCGCTCCAACGTCGAGCTTGTGAATGCCACTGAGACGCCAATTGCTCGTATCACGCCTACGGGGCTCCAAACCAGCGATAGATCGTTTGAGTTTGATGTCATGGTTTACGCCACCGGATTCGATTCGTTCACAGGGGCTTTCGATCAGATCAATATTCAGGGAGTGGGTGGCGAGCGGCTGCGCGAAAAGTGGGCGGACGGACCTATCACTTATCTTGGTGTAATGATCGGCGGCTTCCCAAACTTGCTGATGGTTATGGGGCCGCAAACCGCAGCAGCGAACTTCCCGCGCAGCGCAGAGCAGAGCGTCGATTGGGTCACGCCTTTCCTTGAGTACATGTGGACACACGGCTACCAACGGTTCGATGTCGAGGAGGCAGCTGAGGCAGCGTGGTTCGAGCACGTTAAACAAATGTACGAAGGCGCGTTATTACGCAAAGCCAAGAGTTTTTTCACCGGGTACAACTCGAACATCGAGGGCCACGAATACGGCAAGATACGTTACAACATCTATAACGGCGGTGTTCCGAGATATGCCATGATGTTGAGTGAAGTCGCGGACAACAACTACGAAGGCATTCAGTTCCGTTAAATTAAACCACCATGATCGGGCAAAGTGAGATGAGTTTGGAAAATAAAATAATATTGGTTACCGGCGGAGCGAGCGGTATTGGACGCGCAACCGTCAATCGACTGGCGCTGGATGGTGCGCATGTAATCGTGGCAGACACACAGGCTGAGCTAGCGGCTGAGGTTGTTACTGAGGCAAAGAGTGCAGGCGGTAGCGCGGAATTATTGGAATTTGATGTTGCAGAACCAGGCGCTGCGGCGAATGCCGTTAAAACAATAGTCACCACACATGGTCGGCTCGATGGCGCTTTCAACAATGCCGGAATTACAGGGCCGACCGTCAAGTTGCTCGACATTGATCCCATGGAATGGGCCCGCGTGCTGGCGGTCAATCTCACTGGTGTATTTAGTTGCGTGCAAGCTGAAATCGCTCAGATGATTCAGCAGGAATCCGGTGGCAGTATCGTCAATACCGCATCTATCTGCGGCTTGGTAGCGCTACCTCATGCAACCGCCTATAACTCAGCAAAACATGGCGTTGTGGGGCTGACGAAATCAGCCGCGCTTGAGTACGGGCCAAAGAACATCCGGGTTAATGCAGTCTGCCCGGGATTCATCGATACGCCAATGCTCGCTAAGGGCGCAGGTGCGAGTGAAACGGTGCTAAATGGTGTGATCAATTCGCTACCTATGCGCCGGATTGCCAGTCCGGAGGAGGTCGCGGAAGCGGTCGCCTGGTTGTTGTCACCGCAGTCGAGTTACCTCACAGGCGTTGCGATGCCGGTTGATGGCGGTTGGACTGTCCAGTAAACACAAGCAGATAAGTGCGGGAGTAATTTATGGCTGCGAATACGGGTCAGTCGGCGCCGGATGATCACTGGCTAGGGCTGTTGCAAGAAGACATCCTTGAACCGGATCTACCCATCATCGATCCGCATCACCACTTATGGCTACGCAACGGATATACCTACCTGATGCCGGAGCTCGCTGCTGATCTTGCCAGTGGACACAACATCGTGGCCACTGTCTTTGCAGAGTGCCATTCGATGTACCGTAGGGATGGCGTCAAAGCACTTCGCTCCTTGGGAGAAACTGAATTTGTTCGAGGCCAGGCGGCGATGAGCGCCAGTGGCGCGTTTGGTTCCACTCGTGCGTGCGAGGTCATGTTCGGTAATGTTGATCTCACGCTGGGCGGCGCTGTTGAGCCGCTACTTGAGCAACATCTTGAGGCCTCCGGCGGTCGCTTTCGTGGAGTCAGACTTTCCAGTGGTTGGCATCTGGATGACAAGGTAGGAAATGTCGCCGCACAGGCTCATTTGCTGATAGATCCTCGGGTTAAGGATGCTATTGCTGTTCTTAGCCGTCTGGGAATGTCGCTGGATTGCTGGCTTTATCACCCGCAACTCAGTGAAGTTGCGCAGATTGCAGATGCTTACCCGGATCTGATGATCATTCTCAATCATGTCGGCACTCCGATTCTGGGTGGCCCATATCGAGGTAAAGCGGACGAGGTTTTCAAGGAATGGAAGGCGTCTATTGGCGATGTCAGCAAGCGTGACAACGTTTTTATAAAACTCGGCGCATTGCCGATTCGCATGCCGGGCTATGTCGGGGACCGTAGTCTGCCACCGGGTTCAGAGGAGGTGGCTACGGCCTGGCGCCCATGGTTGGAAACCTGTATCGAGGCCTTTGGTCCTGCCCGATCCATGTATGAGTCAAATTTTCCGGTGCAAAAGCGGTGGTGTAGTTATCAAGTGTGCTGGAACGCATTCAAGCGGATCTCAGCCGGCGCATCTGCGACTGAAAAGACTGACTTGTTTGCTGGTGCGGCAGCGAGGGCCTATCGCATCGAGAACGTCCTATAGGTAACTAGCTCTTGGCTAATGAACGCTACCTAGTCTAGGCACACTGACTCTGCATCCCGGTACAAGTAACCTTATCGCTCCAAGAATCGGGAGACGCGTTTGGCAATTGTGTGGTTAGGAATGTTCTTAATTGTTCGAAGCGGGTCATTCGGCAACCGTGAGTAATTTCACCATAAGAGTATGCCATCGGTGTGGCATCACGAAAACTAACGGGACTGGTATCTGGAAATGAATCCCACCCGGGTTACCCGCCCACATTAGTAATACATACCAATACTAGGAGTCCCATCTGGTGAAGTGGGGGGCGGGGTGGGGTGCTACTCAGCATTTGAAGCGGACTATCTAAAAAAGTGCGTAAATTACGCAATTGAAAAGTAAACAACGGTAAACAACGGTAAATATGAGTGCGTTTTTTAGTGCGTCAAACCGCTGAAAAGCACTCGTAAGTCATTGAAAAGTAAACAACGGTAACTATCTGGCGGAGAGAGAGTCCGTCTAACTTAAGTCCTGTTGGGTTCTGGCAAGTCCAAATTTTCCAGTTTTAAAGCTTATATATTAGTATTTAGTTAGATTAACGTCCTCATAAGTCCCTGTCATAT
>DBBT01000094.1 GCA_002292345.1 Opitutia bacterium UBA977
ATATTCCAAGTTTGCGGGATCATCTACGAGTTCGACACCTTCGAACGCTTCGATCGCAGCCTGCGCAGCTGCGACGCTGACAGGCCTTTCAAATTCGGCACTAATCGAAATCGAGTGCGCACGGAAGACCGGCACACGCACACAGGTGCAAGTGACACGTAACTCGTCGAGACCGAGGATTTTTTTGCCCTCGTTGAGCATCTTCATCTCTTCCTTAGTGTAGCCATCTTCGAGAAAGGCGTCCACGTGCGGCAGCAGATTGAACGCGATCTGGTGCGGATACACTTCCTTAACTAGCGGCTCATCTTTGGCCCAAGCACGGGCTTGCTGATCGAGTTCGACCAAACCGCCGGCACCACTACCGGAAACGGCTTGGTAAGTGGAGGCGATGAAAGACTTTAGGCCGAATGCCTTATGCAGCGGATACAACCCCATGAGGGAAATCGCAGTCGAACAATTCGGATTCGCTAGGATGCCTTGATGGTTATCCACTGCATCCGGATTAATTTCGGGAATGACCAGTGGCACGTTCGGGTCTTGGCGAAACGCTGAGCTGTTATCCACGACGATACAGCCGCGCTTGACCGCTTCACCCGCAAATTGCAGGGTCTGGTCACCACCAGCGCTAAAAATCGCTATATCGAGGCCATCAAAGCTTTCCGGCGTGGCTTCTTCGATGGTCCAGGTCTGATTACCGTAAGTCTGAGTCTTCCCTGCTGACCGTGCAGATGCGAGCAAGTGAAGTTCCGCAATGGGGAATTCACGCTCGTGCAGAAGACGAATGATTTCTTGACCGACTGCGCCAGTCGCTCCGAGGATGCCTACTTTGTATGCCATTTGATTTTATAAAGGAAAACGGGCGTGTAAAACAAAGCTGCGAGGCCTTGTCAATCACGCCGACACATCGTCAAGTAATCGTTTCGATTGAGCGACAGGAACTTGCGCTCATGTTTGACGGCGTGCTACGGCGCGTTTTTTCGATCTCTACATCGAATAATCCGCCCTCATGCAAGGCTGATTCCTACGGCACGCCGCTCGGGTTGCACGCACTGGCGGATAAGATCGGCGATGGCGAACCGCTCGGCATGGTGTTTAAGGGCCGTGTGCCAACAGGGCAGATTTCTTCAGAATTCCCCGAGGAAGAACAACAGCGTAACCTGATTACCACCCGCATCATCCGGTTGCGTGGGATGGAGCCTGACAACAGCAGTGCAGGCTGTGACAGTTACGCGCGCTACATTTACATCCACGGCACTAACCATGAAGACCGGATTGGTGAGCCGTTCAGCGGTGGCTGTGTCGAGATGCTCAATACCGAAGTGGTTGAGCTATTCGAAGCGGTGGCGGAGGGCGATCTAGTTTGGATTTGCGCTTAGGCCATAAGAATGGCAATAAAAACAAGAGGGCTTGAAATTTTGCAAGAATCAGACGATAGCAATAAGTTAGGTTTTACTTCGTCTACTATTTCACGCCATCCATTACTATGAAACGCTCGTCACTTGTCCTCTACCTTGCGGCCTGGTTCGCCAGTATCGCCCTCGCCTTTTTCATCGGACGGGCGCCATCATCGACGGGCACAAGCACCGAACAAACCGCATCTAAGGCATTGAGTGCGACTCAATTACAAGAGGCCGTGCGAAGCGCGCCAGCACGAGTAGATACCGCGGAGGCAGCTACCAGCGAAGTTGAAGCGGCTGCTATGTTCGAGCAGCTACGCACTCAGAGCAGCGCAATGACACGTCAGTTACTTAATGCGGCCCTTGCAGTCCCGATCTCAGATCCCGGCAGATCAGAGACGATCAACCAGCTACTGGAGCAACTAGCCGCGTCGGATCCATTGGCCGCACTTGAGTTTGCGGATGGCATTGCGTCGCTGCGCGACGCCGAGCAAGCACGTAATAACATCCTCGAAGTATGGGCGAGAAATGAGCCGATGGCCGCGTTGGCTTGGGCTGACTCGGCCTTAGCGGATGTGCCGTACAACCTGCGCAACTCACAAATGGAAGCTATCATCCGGGGTTTTGCTGAGACCAATCCCAAAGGCGCATTTAACTATGCGAATGCCTTGAGCGAAGCAACCACCTCAGAGTTACGCCTAAAAAACCGCCTACTGAGTGAGGTGATCGAAACACAGATCGGCGGCGGTGGACTGGCGGAGGCACAAACAACAATCGCACTGATGCCTGATGGCCCGAGTAAAGAAAACTTACAGCGCGAACTGGTCAACGAATGGGCCGCCTTTGACCCTTTGAGCGCTGCGGCCTATGTGCAAGGACTCGGCAGCGATGCCAGCACTGGCATGAAGACCGCCTTAATCGGTGAATGGGCCGAGAGCGATCCCGCGGCGGCGGCGGCATGGTTGAGCAACCTATCCGCAGACGATCCCGCCTACTCGTATGCGACCACTCAGATCACCCGCGAATGGACCCGCTACGACCTGACCGCCTCTTCGGAATGGCTCAACTCCCTGCCGGCTTCACCAGAATTGGACCGCGCCGTTGCCACCTACACCTACCGCGCTGCCCAAGAAGACCCACCGACCGCAATGAGCTGGGCGGAATCAATTAATAATGCACACATGCGCAACCGAATGATGCAACAAGTCGCCGCCAATTGGAAAAACGACGATCCGAAAGGCTTCACCAGCTATCTGGACAATAGCGATTTGAACGAGGAACAGCGCGAGAAATTAGAAACAGCCAAATCATGGCACTCTTCCGGCCATAGCTGGGGAGGTCGACGGTAAATAACTAGTAAGCCGACTTGGGTGGGATGATCACCTGCACTGCGGTCTTCAGTAAGATCCAAATATCGAGCCAGAACGACCAACCGCGAATATACTCTAGGTCGTAGCGCACACGCTCTTCGATCAGTGCCAGTTCGGTCACTTCCCCACGAAAGCCTTTACATTGTGCCAGTCCCGTGATGCCGGGCTTCACAAAATGACGGGTGCGGTAGATATTTACCTGTTCACTAAATTCACTATCATGCTGGATCAAATGGGGTCGTGGCCCCACCACACTCATCTGACCACGCAGCACATTGATAAACTGCGGGAACTCATCGATACTAGTGCGACGTATGAATTGGCCAAATTTGAAAACGCGAGCATCGCCCTCAGTCGCCTGTTCACCTTCGCGCGACGGGTTCGAACAGTGCATCGAGCGGAACTTATAGATATTAAACAAGCGTCCCCGTTGGCCTGAACGCTGTTGCCTAAAAAACATCGGCCCTGGTGACTCACGCAAAATCATCAGCTTGGCAAACAAACACATCCAGGGCAGCACCAATAGCACGACTGGCAGAGACACACAGATATCCAATACGCGTTTTAGCGCACGGTTAATCGGGTTTTCCAACGGCTCCTGTTGCAGCGAAAAGAAGGTATGCCCACCTTGTTTGACGGGAATCAGCTCTCGCTCAAAATATTCCTCCCATGAGTTAAAGATCAAGATCCGACACCCCGCTTTGTCACAAATCTCCATCACAGAATCGATCCACCAATCGGAACCACGCGTCTCCAGCAGTACCACTTGATCGATCTTATGCTGCTCAATCAAGTCGGCGAGTTGCATAAAATCGCCGATGATCGGCATCTTCAATTTACTGTTGGCCACGCTTTCGTAAGTGATCAAGCCAAGCAACTCGATACCAAAAAACGGCTGCCGCGCCGCCCAATTCTCCAACTGACGGGCCGATTTCTCACTGCCCAAAAAGACCGTGCGTACCGAATTGTGGCCACGAAATGCAAACTGTGCGATCCACTCTGGAATGTAGCGATTCAGCGGGATCACTGTCAGCCAGAAAACCAGAATAAAGGAGCCGACAAACAGACGACTGATTGCCTTGTCCTTGGTACAGAAAACAATCGCAAAGAGCACCAAGCTCAGCACCCAAGTTTGATAATTCGCAAGTCGCACCGCAGACACCCAGCGAAATGAAGTCAATTCACTGTTCTGCTTCGCATCATGATCACTACGAAACGAGACCAGCCCCGCCATAAAGACAGCAAGGAAGTACAGTAACAGATTGATTTGCTTCAAATCAATGCGCCCCAGCAACTCAGCACTCACAAATAACATCCCCCCAAACAGCGCGAGCGTGTAGAGCACCACGAATGCGTGACTCATTATGCGTAGGCCTTGTGTGCGGTTTCCAATCATCTAAATATACAAACGTCAGTGCTTAATAGGACTATGGAGGCGAACCCTCTGCATTGTAAACAAAAAGAAGGGTGAGTAACTGGCCCGAAGCCAATCTTTACCGTTGTCACCCTGCCTCCCTAGCCTAGCGTGAGACCACCCTAAATAATATGACGATTCAGCTGGATAGCCCCCATTCCTCCGATCCTCTCGAATGGTTTTGCCTACGCACGCAAACCAAGCGAGAGCACATTGCAGCGGCGATTCTCGCAAAAATCGACTCCGTTGAGGTCTTTTGCCCACGGATTAGTCAAATCAAGAAAACCCGCACTGGCAAAAAACGCTTTGTGGAGGCGATGTTTCCAGGTTATATCTTCGCTAAGTTTTCGCTGCGCGATAATTATCGCCGAGTTATCCACACTCAAGGCGTCAGTCAACTCGTACAACAAGGTGAGCGCCGCGCACTGCCCGAGCAGCTGATCGAAGATCTCCGCGCCAGTGTGCCCGAAGGCATCATCGAAGCACCTGATCCCAGTATCGAACCAGGCGCGCGAATTGAGTTCTCATCTGGCTCTCTACAAGGCCTCAACGGCAAAGTGCTCGCACAACTTTCTGCGTCCAACCGCATTCAAGTACTACTCGAATTCCTCGGCAACGAGATCACCGTGGCTGTCAATGCCGACGATATACTACTCGCACCCGAGGCAGAGTGAGGCCACGTCCAGTTATTTACCCAATGGAGACCGCGATCAAAACCGTTCAGATATTAGGCATCCCCTTTTACAATGATAGCCTCGAGACTGCCTTGCAGATTGCCCATCATGACGGCGGCCTGTTCTTAGCTCCTTCCGGCCCCGGACTCGCAGAACTCGGCAACAATCCGTACTACGATCGCGCACTGCAAGAAGCCGACATCAACTTAATCGACAGCGGCTACCTCGCCCTGCTCTGGAAAAAACGCACTGGTGAAACACTACAGCGCCACTCAGGCTTGAAATTCATCCAAGCACTGATCGATACGCCGAGTTTTAAGAAAAACACACGGCAACTCTGGGTCATGCCCGACCAAGCACACAGTGACGCCACAAAAAACTACCTTTCAAAACAGCAGATCCAGCTGGACGACGAGCACTTTTACCTCGCCCCCTACTACACGGATTTTCCGATCGAAGATCAGGCATTGCTCGATACGATCCGTGAGCAACGCCCCGACTACGTCATCCTGAACATTGCGGGCGGCAAGCAAGAGGTGCTGGGCCATTGGCTGCGCACTCAGCTCGACTACAGCCCCACGATACTTTGCATCGGTGCGGCCATCGCTTTTCTTACGGGTAAACAGGCACGCATCCCAAAGTGGGCAGACCGTATCTATATTGGTTGGTTACTGCGTATTTTAACCAACCCGAAAACCTTCCTTCCTCGGTACTGGAGTGCGCGTAAGCTTCGCAAGCTATTGAATCATCATTGCGAGACCTCTGCATAAAGATGAAAATCGTTTTTCAGAGTTATGCCTTTCACCCCGCTGTTGGAGGGATCGAAAGCAGTGCGCAAATCTTTATCCGGGAGTTTATAAACGCGGGTCACGAGATCCGAGTTCATACACTAACCTCACTTGGGACACAGCAGGAAATCAACACGGTTCCAGTCTATCGAAACCCCTCTCTCCCACAGTTGCTAAACGATTTTAAATGGGCGGACGTCATCTACCAACACAACCCCTCACTGCGCCTATCTTGGCCAGCCATCGCCTCATCCACACCACAAGTCATTTCAATTCGAACTTGGATGCGACGTTCGGAAGATAATAGCATTTCATTACTCGATCGCCTTAAACGTTATTATGTCAGTCGGCAAACGGTCATTTCCAACAGCCAAGCAACTGCCGACGACCTAGACTTCTTCAGCACAGTCATTCAAAACGCATATGATGACCGCATATTTAATAATACGACTGAAAGTGACACGCGAGACGGATTAGTCTTCGTCGGCAGACTCGTTAAAGACAAAGGCTGCGACGTCTTAATTGATGCGCTCGTACAACTGAATTCATCTAACATTCGCCACAATTTAACTATAATCGGATCCGGTCCAGAAGAGGCGACTCTTAAGCAACAATCAAGCCAGTTGGGTTTAACCCAACAAATCAACTTTCTCGGACAACAATCACCAAGCACTGTCGCTCAAATCCTAAACCAAAGTAAATATCACATCATCCCATCTCGATGGGCTGAGCCGTTCGGAATCGTCGCCCTAGAAGGGATCGCTTGCGGCGCCATACCGATTGGCACTGATCAAGGCGGTCTGGTCGATGCCATCGGCAAGTGTGGTCCGTTATTTCCGGCAAATGATTCTAGCACACTGGCAGCGCTGATCGAAGAGCTCGACCAAACACCACCATTATATCGACAATATCTCGAAGAACAGCAGCATCATTTAATCCAACACAGCCCTAAAACAGTCGCACAACGCTACCTCGACATTTTCGAAAAAGCTTCTAAAAAATGAAGATTGTCCTCTCACATCCTACTGGAAACGCAAATGTCCGGAATGCGCTCAGAGCACTCAAAGACATCAATCAATTAGCCGAATTTCACACAACGGTTGCCACGTTTGATCAAAATATATTTGGGTACCTCTCGAAATACGGATTCGGCGGCCAACTTGAGCGCCGTCGATACGACGAAGACTTGCGCGCCATCACCTCACTACAACCCTTGCGAGAAATCATTCGAGTCCTAGCGATAAAATACGATTGGCATTCAATATCCTGCTCCGCCACCGGATCGTGCTCGATTGAAAAAGTATATGAGGCACTTGATCGATACACCGCCAAACAACTTGCGACCGTGAATACGCAAAAAACTGGAGCTGTCTATTGCTATGAGGATGGAGCGGCTGCCTCCTTCAAAGCCGCCAAAGAAAACGGGATGCACTGCATATACGAGTTACCCATTGGCTACTGGCGATCCGCAATTCAAATCCAATCCGAAGAGGCTGAGCTACGTCCTGCGTGGGCAGCGACCATGCCAGTGCTAGGGGACTCCAAAGAAAAACTAGAAAAAAAAGATATCGAACTACAAACTGCAGATACCATTATCGTCGCGAGTCAATTCACAGCAAGCACACTAAAGGATGCTCCTTTCGAGATGTCTGATCCGATCATTATTCCATACGGTTGTGGAACGACAGTGACGACCAACAAACCGTCGGTTGATTCAGGCAAGAAGCTTAAGGTTCTCTACGTTGGCGCACTCAGCCAACGCAAAGGGGTGGCCTATCTTTTGGATGCGATCAAGCCTCTGGATGATATCATCGATTTAACCATTATCGGTAGACGCACCGCGGATTGCTCGGAAATGGACGCAGCGCTCAATAAATATCGCTGGCTTGAAAGTCTCCCCCACCACTCGATCCTCAAAGAAATGAGCGAGCATGATGTATTCGTATTTCCATCACTATTTGAAGGCTTCGGATTGGTGCTGACAGAGGCATTGTCGCAAGGCATTCCAATTATCGCAACGAGTCATACGTGCGCTCCGGACATTATGACCGATGGCAAGGAGGGGTTCATTATTCCAATTCGTGATAGTGATGCGATTACAGAAAAACTTGAGTTGCTACATGAAGATCGAGAGCTCTTGCACTCAATGAAACGCGCGGCAATCGAAACTGCCCAACAAATTAGCTGGAAGCGCTACCAAGAGAAACTAGCAAATACGTTAAGTGGCATTCTCTCATAATTAACACGTGCGATGAAACCAACTCGAATAGCCGTCATCATCAATTCATTTAATAGGTTGGCACTACTCCAAAACTGCTTACGGGCTCTGGCGGAATGGCTACCAAATGAAGCCATAAATATCCAAACTACGATCTTCATCTACGATGCAGCTTCAAACGACGGCACCATAGAATGGCTCAAAGACGAATGCCAAATGCCATTGGACATTCAAACGATCGACGGAAAAAATGACCAAGACACATCATTCTCTGCCGGTTTAAACAAGGCAGCTACGATCGCTTCAGAGCAAATACCGGAACTCGACTATCTTCTATTTTATGAAACAGATAATGAGATCAACTCCTTCGAAGCAATCGCTCAAGCGTTACATGTCTTAAGCGCAGACAAATCACTAGCCGCCTGCGGATTCACTGTTTCTAGGCATGATGGCTCGGCAGCTGGCGCAGGCATGCCCTTCCCGAAGATTTCACATTTTCTAATGGGAAAAAAGATCGTTCATCGCTTCCAACTCGAACAAATCCCTTATGTATGGACACAGCACAACGAGGCGCAATTCAGCTTCGCAGATGTCGTGTTCACCAGTCCGCTTCTGGTAAAACACGCAGCCTGGACCGAAAGCACGGGGCTTAATGCACTGCACTACCCATTTTCTGATTGTGATGTTGATTGGGCGAAACGTCTCAGACTCGCCGGATGGCGTATGGGAGTTGTCAAGAGGTCTGACGTAATCCACGACAATTCGGACAGTCTATCAAATTGGTCTCAGCAGCGAGCGCTGCACTTCCATCGTGCCAGACTACGCTACTTCAAGTGCTACCAACCAATACGCACACGTCTATTGTGGCCGCATATGTTTGCCCTTCGACACCTGACCGAGTTACTTATTATTTTTCTCTTCGTGAGAAACCCTGAGCGGAAAGCACACCTGAAATTTATCGCTAAAAATCTACTGAAGAGCGTGTTTAAGTCTTATGAGCCCCAAAGCTAATACGCAGCAAAAGTCGGCAGATATAATACTGCGGCGTTTGGTTTGGCTATACATCATCTTAGTCATTACTGAAGGCGCGTTGCGAAAATGGTTTCTTCCCAGCTTATCTGATCCATTGCTGATCATAAGAGATCCAATCGTCCTGTTGTCCTATGCGGTCGCTATCCACCATAAGTGTTTCCCTCTGAATCGATTTATCATCGTTGGATTGGCTCTAGGTGTCATGATGTCACTGACTACGATACTCTTCGGGCATGGCAATTGGCTCATTATGGCATTCGGTTTTCGTGTAAATATTCTACACTTTCCGTTCGCGTTTATTATGGGCAGAGTTCTTTATCAGTCTGACGTCGTCAAAATTGGAAAATGGTGGCTGTGGACTACAATAGCCATGACGATCATACTGGCACTGCAATTCGAACTACCGCAATCGGCATGGATTAATCAATCGATTGGCGGAAAAGAAGGAATTGGTTTCACGGGCGGAATGGGCCGATTTCGGCCAACGGGGACATTTAGCTTCACGAATGGGACAACCTTATTCTATACGTTTGCGACCGCATTCCTCATGGGCGGACTGACTCAGCACAAACGTTATTCTAAACTATTATTAGGCTTAAGCTCGATAGCGATTCTTCTCGCCCTACCACTTTCGATCAGTCGATCCATGGTGCTCATATCCGCATTCATAGTCTTTGTCGGCCTCCTGTGCACAGCCATGCAAAAAATGGCACTCATACGCTATGCTCGTATTCTTCTGGCCTTAATAGCAGGCCTATTCATCGCAAATCAAATTCCAATATTTGACGATGCGAAGGACGCCTTCCTCGCGAGATGGGAAAAAGCAACGAACGTAGATCATACAGGCATACGTGACTCCATATTGATGAGAACATTTAATATGTTCTCCGATCCTCTGTTGAACAACGACGATACAACTGCTTTGGGGGTTGGTTTAGGAGCTGGCACAAATGTAGGCTCAAAACTATTAACAGGTGAACGCCAGTTCCTACATGGTGAATCTGAATGGCATCGGATCATTGGAGAGTCTGGAATCATATTAGGGCTTAGTTATATACTCTGGCGGGTTTGGCTCGTCGTTCGATTAACCCGCTTAAGTATTAGAACCTTACTTAAAGGAAACGGATTGCCGATAATTTTGTTAGCATGCAATGGCTTTAATATACTCATTGCTCAAATTGGCCAGACTACAGTATACGGTTTCACCATAGTTGGCATTGGCCTCACCATCGCCGCAATGCGTCAAAGTCCGCAGATCACAAAATCAAAGAAAATTACTCCTACAATCGTCACAACCGAAGAATGAAGATCCTACACGTCATAGGCACTGCGAATCCACTGACAGGTGGCACCGTCGAGGCGCTCAGATTATCAGCTAATGTGATGTTCGAATATGGTATTGAGGTGGAGATCGCCACACTCGACTCCCCGACCGCCCTTCCAAACGTGCAAGATACCTTCGCCTATCCCGTACATTTCGTTGGGGCAGACGAACCAAGCTATTACGGCTATTCTAAACGCTTCAAAGAATGGATGCACGCGCACGCGGCTGACTACGATGCGATTATTATCCATGGCTTATGGCAATATCATGGCTTCGCAGCCAGCCATGCTTGTCGCAAACATGCCGTCCCATATTTCATATTCACCCACGGGATGCTCGACCCATGGTTCAATACCACTTACCCGCTGAAACGTCTCAAGAAATTACTGTATTGGTTCTGGGGAGAGAATCCCGGATTGAGGCATGCCAACGCCGTGCTATTCACGACCGACGAGGAACGCTTATTAGCTCGTAAGAGCTTTCCAGCATATCGAGTGAACGAGCAAGTCGTCGGCCTCGGCACACTCGCACCGGATATCGACCTAGATCAGGCACTGGCAGATTTCCGCGCTCAACCGAAACCATGGGCTCAGCGTCCCTACTTCCTCTTCATGAGTCGCATCCAAGAGAAGAAAGGTCTGGACCTGTTGGTGGCCGCGTATGCAAAACTTCGATCCAACGATCCAACAATCCCTGAACTCGTGATTGCAGGACCGATTCAGCAGCAGGATTATGCCGATCAGATAAAAACCAGCTACGATCAATCCGGCATTCACTGGATTGGAACACTCAGCGGGATCGAAAAATGGCAGGCGCTGGCTGCGGCTGAGGTCATGACTCTGGTCTCACACCAGGAAAACTTCGGTATCGTAGTCGCCGAAGCGCTCGCCGTAGGCACCCCCGCATTGATATCGGATAAGGTGAATATATGGCGCGAAATTAAAGAGAATGGCGGTGGTCTGGTTGAGGCTGACTCAATTGACGGAGCCTATTCGCTTCTCTCAACTTGGATCTCCTTGAGCGCGGAACATCGTAGAACTATGTCAATCAATGCCAAGACAGTCTTTCATAAGCACTTTGAAATAGGTAAAGCAACAGAGCGCTTGATTGATTTTGTAACATTAACAATTTCCTCAAGGAATAAATGAAGCCAAGGATTTCAATCATCATTCCGACTTTTAATCGGCCTGAAAAATTAAAACGCTCACTCCGAAGCGCACTTTCACAGTCGATACAGCCTGATGAAATAATCGTTATTGATAATGGCGAAAACCCTCGAACCGAATCGAGCATAAAAGAAGTCGAAGAAAATTTCTCCGGCCCCACAATCCATTACCTAAGATCTAAACTATTCGATATCCGTCAGGCACTCGCAACTAGCATTAAAGCCGCGACTGGCGAATGGATCATATTACTAGATGACGACGATTATCTTGTTCCAGACCGAATACAAAATGACATACAACAGATTGAAAAAGTAAGTGAGGAAGTTATTCTACTACTTCAAGACTTTGTCCGAGTCGATTATACTGGTAAGCTCATCTGGGAGCATCTTATGCAGCATAAGCAGATGGGGTTATATCAGGCACTAACACTCGACAGCTTCCCACCGCCGCCAGCCGGCACATGGCGCGCATCCGTAATAAAGGAGAGGCATTCCTATGATCAAGCCAATGGAGGAACCGACTTTGACCTATACGCAAGTTGTCTGCCATTCGGGAAGATCCATAAAACTGGCCGTATTGGTTATGTAATGGACGATACGCGCCACTGCACACGCTTAACCACCAGTGCAGATCACATGCTTGAGATGGTCGATTTACATCGCATTCGATTTAAAGAATCTCGCGAATATCTCAAATCTGACGAGTTAAAATCCACAGTTGATAAACGGCTAGACCAACAACAAGCATTCTTCGCTGCAAAGCTCCTAGGACCTCACGCATTTTTTGACTCCAATAATTCTTCAATTTGCAGACAGAATTTGAAAGAAACCTTAAAAGGTATCATTGCCCCTCTTCGTAAAACATTCAGTTCACTACTGGGTGGAATGCTGCCAGAAATGCGTGGCTCAAAGAGTTATTCACTCAAGCAATTCGGACAACGTCATCCAGGCTTGAGTCGATTGATTAAAACATCGAAACTAACTGAAGAATGAACGAAAAGACTGAAGCTTTTAAGATCGATTTAACTAAATCGATCACTCCATGGGATCGACGCACGAAAATACGGCGCGGCATCTGGCAGTATTTAGTGAAGCCACTCTATCGATTGATCCCTGGCAAACGCTCACAGCTACGGGTCGCACTCTTACGAGCCATGGGCGCTCAGATTGGTGATTCCTGTTTGATCCAGCAGCGCGTCGACATTCTGACTCCTTGGAACCTAATAATGGAAGATTGTGTCGTGCTCGCACACGATGTGCGTATCCTAAATTTCACTACGGTTACGATTCATTCGATGACTGTAATATCCCAGTATACCAATCTCTGTACTGGCACGCATGACTACACACACCCACACTTTCCTTTAATCTTTAAGCCGATTGTGATCGGCGCCGAAAGCTGGGTGGCCTCTGGCGCTTTCATTGCACCCGGAGTCACGTTAGGGCGCGGCTGCGTAATTGGCGCAAATGCTGTCGTCACTAAAGACATGCCAGAGTGGACAGTCTGCGCAGGCAATCCGTGCAAGGTGATTAAAGTCCGAGTGATACAGAGTTAATTGGCAGCTTCCTCATCCTCACTTCGAGATTCCCCTCTTTACAAAGCGAGAAATAGCTAGTGAAAAAAGAGGCTCCTCGCGCGGCCATGTTTGATACAATAACAACGCATAAGCGGCGATCAAACTAACTGTAAGCATCTCACCACCATCTTCTAACATCGCCAACAGCTGCGCGATATAGCGAATGTGCATGCAAGCACTGTGAAGCATATCCACGCCAACTCCAAAAAAAGCAAGTAATCCAAATAGGATCACGACGTCATGCACCACATGTCGAAAATACGTATTTGAACGAATGTATTGATACCCAATAAAACCAAAGATAAAGAATCCGGAAATTGCTGAAACTAATAATTCGCCAATATCGTTCGCTCTAATGAAACCATCTTTCAGACTCAGCGCATCCCCTAAGAAGAGGCCAACACGTTCATGAAAAGAGAAGGCATCATCCAACAAAATATACGTAAACAGGATACAAATCGATAGATAAGCCCGATCCTTTGATCGACGTGCCAGCAGCCAGAACATAATTGCCGCAAAAAATTCTTTAAAATACTGAAAAAATTCAGGTAAAGAACGATCCGACTCAAGCGATAGTATTTCAATCGAAAACGGCAAATAGAAATACCCTAACCCATGCAGACCGATAAAAAAAATGTCCCCCCCCAGCAATAACAACGCTAACCAGGAAATCTGATTCTGTATTTTAGATAATGGCATACTTTTAGTAATCGAGTGTTCTATTCAGAGCGAGACAGCACTTCTGAAGATTCTAAATAAAGCGCAGAATGCGCCCCGATGGGAATATATCCAACTCTAAACACATTTGCGGTCCCGTCCGTACAGCCATCATCAATCACAATGATCTTCAAATCACGATACGTTTGACTCAACACCGAACTTAAAGCCTCCTTAATCCACCGCTCCGCATTATAAGCAGGAATCACGACACTCACCAACTGATTTGAAATTTGCGTAGCACTAGTCATCTAGATTGTTGGCAAAGTTGAGAATTTACGTAAATCAAAATGCCTTTCGCCACGACGACTGTCTAGAGCAATTTCCACTTTTACTCGCTTGAAGCACAGACTTTGAATATGTATCACAAGTACTGACCGTTATGGTCGAAAAACATGAAAATCTACTCTTTCGACACTTTTAATATGCGATTGGCTCTAGACTCATCATGCTCGGTCAACCCATCGGGAAACGATAGAATGAGGTTCCCATATAGCCTTAATACTTATGCTCAATAGACTCCTAGAGATAGCGCATGTAACTTCAAAGGCGGCTCCTCTACAGGCGATTATCCTCGGTCTTGGATTCTGCTCAGGATTATTGATCATTCATATCCTACCTCCAGAGGATTACGCATTATATATCATCGCTTACAGTTTTCTGACGACTATCATAGTCATTACGGACAGTGGTATCGGAAGCGCAGTCTTAGCAGAAGGCGGAAAGGTTTGGGAAGACTCTACAAGATTGGGAAGAGTCATTACCACCGGGCTTGAGCTTCGTAAACGATTTTCTCTAGTGGCCATCGCCATCAGTTTACCCACGATGGCGTTATTTTTGGCTCATCATGGCGCAAGTTGGAAGCAAATCACCCTCATAGAACTCGCGATTCTCCCTCTCATATATATCCAGTTATCTACGGATTTACTAGGTGTGGCTCCGAGCCTACATCAACGCATATCAGAACTTCAAAATATTGAGTTCAAGGCAACGTTTCTAAGGTTCGCACTGGTTTTAATTAGTTTATTTACACTACCTTACGTAGCAGTCGTCATTTTCGTAACAGGCATAGCAACCTGCTATAAGCTTTGGAATCTTCGAAGGATCTCGAATTCGATCTGCGATCTATCTCAACCCACCGATAAAGTTGTAAAAAGAAACCTATACAAAGTAACAAAACGCATGATGCCCAATGCGATTTATACCTGCCTATCAGGAACACTATCCATTTGGCTCATTAGTATATTTGGAAATACTGAGTCTGTCGCAGAAGTCGGTGCGATTGAACGAATCGCGCGTTTACTCTTAGTAGTCATGGCACTGTTCTACTTAATCATCGAACCGCGGTTCGCTCGCCTAACAGAGAGTAATCCATCGCTATTGCGAACCCGGTTCTTGCAAATACACTTTGCCTCTTGGCTTGTGGGAGCTGCAATTGCTTTCAGCATTTATCTTTTCCCTGAGCCATTAGTTTATTTGCTAGGCTCACACTACGAAAACCTCACCTATGAGATACAACTTCGAGGCCTAGTCATGGGATTAGTGTTTGTCGCCAATACAACCAGTTCACTCGCATCAGCTCGAGCCTGGATCGTGCCTCCAGTCCCGTTGATTACTGGGCAAATAATTAGTCAAGTGATCGCAATCATGGTTTTCGATTGCTCAACGACTGCGGGAGTCATCCTTATTCCAATTTTTCCAATCAGTGTCATCATTATCATGCGGACATACTACTCACTGCGATCGATTCAGAGATTGAAACACCCCACTACGGCTAACGGCTAGCATCTTAGACTTTGAGTGAGCAATCTAGTTAGCGGAATCCATCAAAACAACTCAATGTGCGTGATCGTGGCAGTGCGACTGATCCAACATCTGAACTTTCTCTTCCAGACTGGCTTCGGTTGGCAGGTACTGAATTGCCGCTTGCGGCTGAAAGCGCTGCCACACTGGGATCTTCAATTCATCCTCTAGCTCGCGAATGCGGTCGAGGATGATTGGCTTCTGCGCATAGGGATCGTCTGGTAAGTCGTTGTGCAACTGCTTTAGGTAGTCATACGCCTCGGCATCTTTCCCCTGGCGGCGTAAGAGCTCGCCATAAATACGAGCGGCAAAATACGGCGCATCGAGTTGCTGCGATGCGAGTAGAAACCACTTCGCGGCATTCGCAGTGTCTTTCAACCGATTCAAATAAATCTGCCCAGTCTCCAGATAGAGTTTCGCTTTATTCGGGTGAAACTCGCGGGCGTTCGCCAACATAGCAAACGCTTGCTCGGCCTGCTCATGGTCGAGCGCCTGTTGACGGCTCTCTGGCACATCCGTGTAGCCACCCTCTTCCTGAATACGCCAGTTCGGCACATCGTAAGCAATCATCCGCGCACCATTGATCCAGAAAAACTCTGGTCGCGGGTCGAGGGTCGTCACCAGCCGCACCATCGCATCGAGCTTCACACGATCACGCCGCTCCCAAATCGTGTTGGTGCGAATCCACAGAAAGTCGGCCATCACTGCACGAAAGCCACCAAGCAAACCAACGACGAGCCCCTGCCCGAGGGCGCCTTCGATTGCCTCAAGATTCATCTCGGGCTGTCGCGCCTTCACTACTTGCCATGCCGGCGCTTCGATCGGGCGTGTGACCATACCAAGCACGACCAACACGAGCAACACGATACACACACTGCGCGCGCGCAGAAATAATGGATGCTTGCGACAAGTACTGGCAGACATCAGCTAGATCTCCCGCTTTTTGAAGTTCACCTGCGCAAGCAGGATAAAGGCGACGGTATAAATCAGCCCGTAGCCGACAATCTGCAGTACTGTGCCTGACGGCAACGGAGTGTTGGAAGCGAATACCAACTGATCACCAACATTAAACAACTGAAAATTCGGAAAGATTAGCCCCAACACACGCACCAACCACGCGCCGATGCCCGCCTCCATCGTCGAATACGCATCCCGCGCGATGTATTGCAGCTGGCAAATAATCAGCATGAAGAACGACACCACCACGGTGTACAGATTCGTATTCGAAAAGCTGGCGATAAACAACGCGATCGCGCTCAAAATGCCAAACTTCATCCACTGCAGCAGGCCAAAGATAAACAAGTCGCCATAGCGGATCAAACGCCCATCGACAAACTCCTCGCCGAGACGCGCCATCAGGGTCGTCTCGCGCCAATAGAGGATGCCGCTTAGCACTAGTATAATGACAGTGGTAAAGACCAGCATCAGCATGTG
>DBBT01000137.1 GCA_002292345.1 Opitutia bacterium UBA977
CGGGACTTCATACCAGACGCCCGTATTGGACAAGCTGGCTGCAACGGGTGTGCGATTTGAGCACTGTTATTCTCAGCCACTTTGTACACCGTCGCGCGTCCAGATCATGACTGGCATCTACAACGTTCGGAACTATACAGCGTTTGGCGTCCTAGATCGAAAGCAGACGACCTTTGCCCACCTGCTCAAGAAGAGCGGCTATGCGACCTGCATCGCTGGCAAGTGGCAGCTCGGCCGACAAGCGGACGCGCCACAGCACTTCGGGTTTGATCAAGCCTGCCTCTGGCAGCACACGATTCCAGGGGCCAAAGGTCCACATGGAACTGACAGCCGTTTCGTGAATCCGCAGATTGATATCAACGGACAGACCGCCACGCTGCCTGAAGGCTCGTTCGGCCCGGATGTCTGTGCGGACTTTATTTGCGACTTCATGGAAGCGAACAAGGACAAGCCGTTCTTCGTCTACTATCCCATGATCCTTACACATTGTCCTTTTGCGCCGGTGCGGGACTCTGCGGACTGGGACCCGAAAAGCAATGGCTCACCAACCTACAAGGGCGATGCGAAATACTTCGGCGATATGGTCACCTATATGGACAAGCTCGTCGGCAGGATCACCGCGAAGCTGGATGCCCTTAGCGTGCGCGACAACACGCTGATCCTCTTTGTCGGCGACAATGGAACGGACAAGCCGGTCGTCTCATCGATGGGCAATCTCAAGGTCGCCGGAGGTAAAGGAAAAATGACTGACGCCGGCACCCGTGTGCCACTCATCGCGAGCTGGCCGGGCACGATTTCAGCAGGATTAGTTACTCCCGATTTGGTGGATTTCAGTGACTTCCTGCCCACGCTATGCGAAACCGCCGGCGCAACGGTCCCGTCGACATTGAAGATTGATGGGAGAAGTTTCCTGCCGCAGTTGCTGGGCAAGGAGGGCAACCCCCGCGAGTGGATCTACAGTTGGTACAATACAGGTGGTGGGCCCAAGGGAAGGGAATGGGTCAGGAACCAGCGTTATAAACTCTATCGCACAGGAAAATTTTACGACATCCGTAATGATGTTCTGGAGGAGCGCCCCCTCAAGCAACTCTCTCCGGAAGCGCAAAAAGCGCGCACTCTTTTTGAAGGAGTCCTTGATACCTACAAAGATGCGCGTCCCGCTTCAGTCGCAGCCCAAGGGAAGCAACAGGCAAAGAAGCCGCGACAGAAGCAGAACAATCGAGACTAATTTCAGGAATCAGAAAAAGAAGGAAAAGGTATGAGTATTTTAAAAAAACAAAGAGTCAGATCTTTGCTGTATGCGGTGCTTGCTTCGTGCTCGGCATATGCCACGCACGCAACAGATGTTGACGATTATAATGTGGTCTGGACGAGTCCCAGCGAAGACCAGGCCGGATCCATGCCGTTGGGCAACGGGTCCACGGGGCTGAATGCCTGGATTGAACCGAATGGAGACCTTCTTTTTTATATCTCCAGAACCGACTCCTGGGGTGGAGACGGGGAGTTGTTGAAATTGGGCCGAGTTCGGGTCCAGCTGGATCCCGCGCCCTCGACAGAGGACTTTCTGCAAACATTGAGTTTGAAGGATGGTAGCTTGAAGGCGCGTTATGGGGGCGCCGAACTTCGCCTTTGGGTTGATGCGAACAACCCGGTGATTCATGCTGAAATAAGCGGAACAAAACCGACCTCTGCGACTGCGTCGATCGAGCTCTGGCGAAAAAATAAAGACGCGGATTCAGTTCTTGAGAACCAGAAGGGGCAGATTGGCTGGTATCATCGAAACAGTTACTCTGATAAACCAGCCCAGTTGGCAAAACAACAAGGGTTGGCGGAGTTTAAACGGCAGGACCCTTTGTTGCACCGCACATTCGGAGCGGTCATAAAGTCAGCGAATGGAGCGCGGGTTGATGATACACATCTGCGTTCGCCAAATTCCCCAAAGCACCGTTTTGACATTCATGTTCTGGCTCAACACCCCGCGACTGCGGATGAATGGAAGGAGGCAATGGTTCAAACGATTGCCGAAACCGAGAGTCAGAATTTTGAGCAGCGTCGCGCCGCACACGAGGCGTGGTGGAAAGCGTTTTGGCAACGGAGCTGGATCCATGCAACGTCTGTTACAGAGCAACTTGCAGAAAAGAGTTTGATTCCATCAAACCCGCTCACGATCACCCTGGGAGCCAACCCGAATGGAGGAAACCGATTTAAGGGCAGCATGGGGCGGGTATCACTGTTTAATAAGGTGCTAGGCGAAAAGGAGATTCTTTATCTTGCGCAACATCAGAACCCGCAGTCTGTAGTGAACGATGAGCATGTCCTGTTTTCCGGTATACCTGAACTGCATTCGAAATTTGCCGGATCGGAGAAATGGACCGATGGGGCAGCCATGACGGCAGAACTATGGATTCAGCCGGATGCGAATGTAAGCAATGTACGGATCCTTGATAAAATTACACCGGGTGGCAGCGACGGATTTCTGCTTGATATACATCCAGCCAACAGCCTGCGTCTGATTGTCGGAGGGAAACCGCTGACGGTGAAAGACTGTTTGACGCTCGGGGAATGGAACCATGTCGCAGCTGTGGTTCATTCCGAAGCGGGAACGGTCGCCCTGTACCACAACGGCGAGCTTATCGCGGGAGAGAATCCGGAGATGTCGGAGAAGAAGCCGGACAGTTATGTAGTGAGCCAAGCCTATGCGCTGCAGCGTTATATTAACGCGTGTTCCGCGCGAGGTGCGTATCCCATCAAATTTAACGGATCTATTTTCACGGTTGGACATAAAGAGCAGCCAAAAGGCAACGAGGGAAATCCTGATTGGCGGAAGTGGGACGCCCCTTACTGGTGGCAGAATACGCGGATGCCGTACTTGAGTATGTGTACGTCCGGTGACTCCGAGATGACCGACGCGCTTTACAAGATGTATTGTCGGGACCTCCTTGAATATCATAAATATCGCGCGAAAATGCATACGGGGCACGCGGGGCTCTATATTCCTGAAACCATGCACTTTTTCGGGAATCACCGCGGCAAGTGTTACGGCAAGACACCTTTCGCAGAGAGAACGTGTAAACTTCAGGAAAGCCGTTATCATAAATGGGAATGGGTGTCCGGCTTGGAAATAAGCCATATGATGCTTGATCGCTACGAACACACACAGGACGAAACGTTTCTTAAGGAAACCATCATCCCGTTCGCCCATGAGGTGCTGACCTTTTTTGATCTGCAATACAAGAGTGGACCCGATGGGAAACTGATCATGCATCCGTCCCAGGCGCTTGAGACCTGGTGGGAGTGCACCAATCCAATGCCGGAAGTTGCCGGACTGCACGCCGTAACCGATCGGCTGCTGGGACTGTCCGAAACGCTGACGGATCCGAAGATGCGTGCGTACTGGGCGGAGGTGAAGGCGAAGATTCCCTCGCTGCCGGTGCATGAAATCAACGGCGTTAAAATGCTGGTTCCGGCAGAAAAATACGATATGCGGAAGAATTCGGAAGAGCCCCAACTGTACGGCGTCTTTCCTTTCCGCCTCTGCTCGTTTGACAAGCCAAATGCTCAACTCGGGATTGAAGCGCTGAACCACCGGGCCCGGAAGGGGAATCAGGGTTGGCGACAGGATGACATCATGATGGCCTATCTTGGCCTGACCGAACAGGTCAGGGAATACATCGTCGGCCGGGCATCCACCAAGGATGCGGGATCCCGTTTCCCGGCCTTCTGGGGCCCCAATTTTGACTGGACTCCCGACCAGTGCCACGGCGGGGTGATGATGAAGGCATTTCAGTCTATGATCCTACAGACGGACGGGAAAAAGATATTTATAGCACCTGCGTGGCCGAAAGACTGGAATGCTGAGTTTAAACTGCATGCACCGTACCAGACGACTGTGGAAGGACGAGTCAAGGATGGCGAGTTGGTGGAACTGAATGTAACCCCCGCATCCCGTGCCAAGGATGTGGTCAATGTGCTGCACCGCGAGCGGTAAACCGAGGGCGTGAACGCAGACGTTGATGGAGGAGAACGAAACATGAACAAGTCGAACAGCAGCAGATACGCGGCACCCTGCAAAAGGCACTTGCCCAGTACCAATCAGCTCGTCCAGCAGGCATGGCAAAGCACAGTAATAAATAGCATAGAAATTCTGATGGGAATGACGATCAGCCCTGCACATCGCCAGGATGGCCTCCCTCGGTAACCCAAGTAGGCAAAGAACTCCTAGCTTCATATAATAATGATGTGTATTGAAATTAAATCGTCCTCAGCCATCGCCGCTAAGCCCATCACTCAACAATAGAACCCCCAGCAAATTTAAAAATGCCCATCATTCTGCCACCGATCACTCGTCGTCAATTCATCCAGCGCTCGCTCGCTTTGGGTGGCACAGCGATGATGGCGTCTCGCGCGTGGGCCGCCACAGATAGTGAACGCGTTGGCTTAGACCCAAACCGTGTGGCTTTGCTTGCAGATACACACATCAGCGCCGATCCAAATAGCGTCTTCCCAGGGACCAAGTGGCCTGGATCTCCCGTCGGGGAGGGCGAGCATGAAAGCGTCAATATGGCAGGGTGCCTTGCCGTGGCTGCCAAGGGCGTCCTTGCACTCAATCCTCGGCCGGCTCACCTGATCGTCAATGGCGACTGTGCGCTTAGTAATGGAAAAGAAGCCGAGTACAAAGAGTTTCTCAGGCTTGTGGAGCCACTTCGAGCTGCGGGCATCACCGTTCATGTCACGATTGGCAATCACGACAATCGGGAGAATTTGTGGAAATTGCTGCCGTTCCTGAAGCAAGAGCAGATGGGCGTGCAGGCGGGTGTGATTGAACTGCCGCATGCGAATCTCATCCTGTTGGATTCAGGCAAAAAGGGAATTCTGGGAGACGAGCAGTTGAACTGGCTCGCCAAACAACTCAACCAACGAGCGGATAAGCCAGCCCTCATCTTTGGTCACTTCAACCCGTATCCCAATCGCGGCGTGCGTCCCATCAAGGGCATGCGTGATGGGGCGTCGTTATTGAAGCTGCTTGCTGAACGAAAGCATGCTAGAGGCTATTTCTATGGCCACACGCATGAGTGGCAATACGATCGACGGGACCATCTTCATCTCATTAATCAACCGGCAGTCAGTTACTATTTTGGCAAAGGCCATGCGCATGGCTGGGTCGATATGAAGCTCATGGAAACCTCCGCTGACCTAGAGTTACACTGCATCAACCGCAAGCACCCGCAGCACGGTGAGCGGAGACAGGTCACCTTGAAAGACCAGCCCATTACGGTTCGTGTTGCCTCTTACAATGTTGAGTTCGGCAAAAGCGCGACCCCCGAACAGATTGGTAAGATGTTCAAACCATACAAGCTGGATATCATCGGTTTTGACGAAGCGCCAGATGGTGATTGGACGGCTCGCGTCGGCAAAGTGCTGGGTATGGAGCACAGCTATGTTGGCAAGATATCGTCGGCCAATCATAAGGATAAATACAAATCGATCCTCAGTCGGACACCGCTAGCAGGCACGGTAGAGCATGAACTGCAGGTTGAACGTCGACGCTGCTGGAATCCTGCGTCGGCGGTCAGAGCCGTGACAGAGATCGATGGTGTTTCAATCGCATTTTACTCCTTGCATATCTGCAGTTCTCGCGACCGCGAAAAGGTGGGTCATGCCTACCAGCTGGCAACCGATGTCTTGCCGAAAGAGTCGACGGACCGGGTGATCGTTGTTGGAGATTACAACAACAACATCGGCGATGCTGCGATGAACGCGATTGAGGGGGCAGGCTTTAAACCCACGTGGAGCGACCTGAAGATTGATGTCTCCAAAGAGTTTACCTACAACGCCCTGAACCCCAAAAAGAGCCTAGGGGTGATCGATCACATTTTATACAACACCTCGGCTGAAGCCAAGGTAACAGAGGGAGGCATCATCGAACTCGAAACGCCGTTGTCGGATCACAAACCCATCTGGGCCGAGATCGTGTTCCCTCGATAAATCAATCAGACAAAAAACTCCTAGCATCGAAAAATCATTATGTTCATCAAAATTAAATCGTTCTCTGCCATCGTCGCACAGGTAGCCTGTGTGCTCCTGTCAGCATCCATGGTTCATGCCAAGCCGCTGAACTATCTCATTCTATTGGCTGATGATATCAGTGCCTCCACGTTGGGTTGTTATGGATCACTCAATCCACATACCTCACCTCAAATTGACAAGTTGGCGGGGGAGGGAGTGCGCTTTACTAACATGTTTGTTTCCGAGGCTATGTGCGCCCCGGCCAGAGCGGAGTTATATACTGGGCTGCAGCCAGAGCGTAATGGTTGCAATCGAAACCACCTGCCAACCAACGTAGGTACCAAGAGCGTGGTGCATTATTTAAAGGACCTTGGTTATCGGACTGGCTTGGCGGGCAAGAGGCACTTCTCACCACAATCTGTTTATCCATTTGAAAGCGTAAAGGGATTTGATCCCAAGTGCGCCACTCGAGATCCTCATCCTGATAACTGGGAGGATGTGGAAAAGTTCATGACGCGTGATAGTGATGAGCCGTTTTGCCTATTTATTTGCTCGGTTCATGCGCATGCTCCCTGGAATGCAGGTGACTCCTCGTTATGGAAACTAAATGAACTGAAGCTGCCCGCGCACTTGGTGGATAACGCAACTACGCGGCATTACTACCGTGAGATGTTGGCAGAAGTCAGGCTCTTTGATGATCAGGTCGGCACTGCGTATGCGTTGCTGAAAAAACATAAGCTGGATGAAAATACGGTGTTGATTGTTTTGGATGAGAACGGCGTCGGCATGCCTGGCGGCAAATGGACCACTTACGATTGGGGTGTTCGTTCTGCCTGCGTGATGAAGTGGCCAGAATCGTATGAGGCAAATTTCAAGACAGACGCGATTGCGCAATACTGCGACATTCTGCCCACCTTGATCGATGGCGCAGGCGGAACAGTGCCAAGCGACCTGGATGGGAGAAGCTTACTGCCCCTGATCAAAGGTGAAACGCAAGCACATCGAGAGCAGGCCTATTTTATGTTTAATAATCGTGATGACAGGAAAGTAGGCCCGCACTTTTCGAGTCGTGCGGTGACCGACGGTCAGTATAAGCTCATCTGGAATCTGACGCCGGAAAACATGTACGGCGTTGCGGCGATCAGTGGCATCGATTTCGGGAAACATAATCGAGGCTCAGATGTGCCCAAGGTTTATGGATCATGGTTAGATTCGATGCAGGAAGGGGATGCGCATGCTGCAGAAATGATTAAGCGGTACCGTGTGCGCCCGGAGTATCAACTCTTTGACCTGAACAAAGATCGCTGGGAGATGAATAATCTGGCGGATAATCCAGAGCATCAACCTAGGCTACACCAGTTGAAAGCAGGTATTTCGGCCTGGATGAAGCAGCAGGGAGATGATGGCCATCTCACTGGAGTAGGGATTAAATATGCAGAAACAGAATTTGCAGAATAGTTAAAAAAATCTAACAAAGCGTTGAAGACGAGGTCGTAAACGCCGCGCCTTCCTCAGCCGTTGGCTGATAAAAAAATATGACATGATTATAAGAATTGTGCTACTTTCAACGGTTGCCCTGCTGGCAATCTGCTCGGCTACTTTGGCTGCCAGAAAACCTAACATCGTCCTGATCCTCACCGACGACCTAGGATACGGCGACGTCTCGTTCCTGAATCCCGAATCCAAGGTGCAGACCCCGCACATGGACGCGCTGGCTCGGGCAGGGGTTTGGGCCACCGATGCGCATGCGCCAAGTACGGTCTGCAGCCCTAGCCGCTATGCCATGCTGACGGGCCGGTACGCCTGGCGCGGCTCATTACGCGCTGGTCGTTTAAACCCGTGGAAAGAATCCGTCATTGATCAAGATCGCGTTACGCTACCAAAAATCCTTAAAGCTAAGGGCTATTTCACTGCTTGTGTCGGCAAGTGGCATCTCGGCTTCGACTGGCCGTGGAAAGGCGGCAAAAAACCGCCAAATTCGGTCATCGGCACAGGAACCAGCACGGCGACTTGTGATCTGTTTGACTGGTCCAAGCCGATTAAGGGCGGGCCGCTGGGGGCTGGGTTTGATACTTATTTCGGCGATGATGTGCCTAATATGCCACCTTATGCCTTCATCGAGAATGACCGCCTGACTTGTGACCCGGTGGATGTGAACGGCCGGGATTTAATGAAGCAGCAAACAATGAAGGGCGGTTATATTCACGGCGTCGGCCCCGGCGAAAAAGGCTGGCGGCTAGATGAAGTGATGCCGGCCATTACAGCCAAAGCGGTCGAAACGATTCAGGCACAGAGCAAAACACCCGAACCTTTTTTCCTGATGTTCGGCACCACCTCGCCGCATTCGCCCATTGTTCCGCAGGGAAAATTTCAAGGCGTCAGCGGAGCGGGACCCTACGGCGATTTCATTGTCCAGACCGATGACGCGGTCGGACAGGTTGTGGCGGCCTTAAAGGAAGCTGGCGTGTATGATAATACGCTGTTGATTGTCTCTAGTGACAACGGCCCGGCCCCGTTCATGCGCGAGTTGATTCAAGAGCATCAGCACCATCCCTCCGGGCCGCTGCGCGGATTGAAGCGGGACCTGCTTGAAGGCGGACACCGGGTTCCCTTTATAGCCTCCTGGCCGGAAGGCGGAGTCGACGGCGGTCGCCGTATTGATGCAATCCTTTCATTGACCGATTTGTTTGCGACGATTGCTGGAATTGCCGGCGCAGCTCTGGAGGAAGGAGTCGCGGAGGACAGCCTGGATATTCTGCCCTCACTGCGCTCGGGTCAATCGGTGCGCACGGAGTTGGTCTACCACGCGGCTAGCGGTAAGCTGGGACTAAGGCAAGGAGACTGGGCCTATTTACGCAAAGGCGGGATCACGGCAGAGCCCGAGTGGTTTCAGAAATATTGGCAAGGCGACTCCATGAATGCGCCGGGTTTGTTGTTTGATCTTTCCGGAGACCTCGGCCAGCGCAAGAATTTGTGTGATCAGTATCCAGAACGCGTCGAGCGGATGGAGGCGCAACTCGCTGACATTCAGAAAGGCACATCCACGCGCTAGAGTCGCATTGAATGTAAAAGTACAGTCGTTCGTGGCGTGTCCGCTTGCGGACGCCCCGATTTTTGTTTCGCCACCAGCAAGATACGGTCGCTCGCAAGCGAGTACGCCACGAGTTGCTGCAATACGAATAAGTTCATTCAACACGATGCTAGAGTGTTTGCCGAAAAGATGTCGGCGGACGAGAGCTAGTTATTAGCTGGTGATGACATCGTTGACAGGAGTCTCTACCGATGCCCATTCCGCTCTTCTCTGTGCGGTGCGTCATCACGTGATTACGTGATAGGCAGAATTGGTTTGCTCTGTTATTTTAGGGAAGTCGTCCTAGATGGAGCGGCATCACAAAACAGGTTCTGAAATTAGGCGGAACTGCTACACTACCAAGGAATATGATGTATAAACGATTAATGATAGGAATGATGCTCTCTTTGAGCATCGTCATCGCGCAGCCTTCCAGAGCACAGTCAGAATCCTCCCAGGATGTCACTCTCAAGAGTGAATCCATCGTGGACTACACTGCGCGCATGCAATGGTTTGTGGAGGCCAATTACGGGATGTTCATTCACCTCGGCCTCTATTCGCAACTCGGCGGCGTGTGGAAGGGCGAGCAGGTCGGTGGCTATGCGGAATGGATTCAGGGCAAGGCCAATATTCCGCGGGACGAGTACGCTCAACTGCTCAAGACTTTCAATCCGACAGAGTTTGACGCGGATATTCTGGTCAGCGCAGCCAGTCGGGCGGGAATGAAGTATCTGGTAATTACGACCAAACACCATGAGGGCTTCTGCCTATGGGACAGCCAATACACGGACTATGACGTTGCCGAAACGCCGTTCAGGGGACGGGACATTCTCGACGAGCTGAAAACCGCCTGCAAAAAATACGGCATCAAGTTCGGGCTGTATTACAGCATTCTGGACTGGTATCATCCCGCCCAGACGGGGCTGGGCCACCAAACCGGGATCGTGGAAGGTAGGAAACAGGAATATGTCGGTTATCAGAAGAACCAGGTCCTGGAGCTGATTGAGAAGTATGATCCGGCCGTTCTCTGGTTTGACGGCGACTGGGTTAAGTGGTGGACACTGGAGGATGGTATCGATCTTTACAATGCGATCCGTGCGGCAAGCTCCACCGTGATCGTTAATAATCGCGTCGCAAAACGGGCCCGCTTTGAATTGGACTTCGTCACTCAGGAACAGAAACATTTCAAGGATACCTTTGCCAAGCATTGGGAAGGGTGCTACACAATGAACAAGTCGTGGGGCTACAAAAAGCATGACGGCAATTGGAAGAGCGCCCAGACTGTTTACAATAAGCTAAAGGATATCAATGAGAAGGGCGGGAATCTGCTGTTGAATGTCGGGCCGGATGGTAACGGAGTGATTCAACCCGAAGCGATTGCCATCCTGAAGCAAACTGCGGAATTGTTGGAAGCTGCACCAATCCATAAGAAGATCCCGCGGGTCACCCAGGTGCCTGGCATCAAGGTGAAGTAAGCTACGCACCTTCTTGAAGAACCGCGGTTCTGGTATTTTGCAGAGTCTCGATCAGACATAGAATACTTAAACTTTATCCCATGAAACGTAGAAACTTCCTCAAAACCGCAGCAGCCGCCAGTGCGGGTGCTTTTGTCTTACCACGCTTCTCGATCGGCCAACCCGGCCCTTCCGCGAATAGTAAGCTGAACATCGCACACATCGGTGCCAGTAATATTGCCGGTATGGCGTATAACGGCACCAAGGGCGAGAATGTCGTCGCGCTGTGTGACATTGATGCTCGGAAGTTTCCGGGGGGGAAGCGAGGGGCATGGGCTCGGACGGTTCCAAGATTTGATGATTTCCGCGTGATGCTCGACAAGCTGGGCAAAGAGATTGACGGCGTCTGCATCAATACCCCTGACCACACGCACTTCAATGCCACGCTCGCTTGCATGGAACGAGGCATTCACGTCTGCACCCAGAAGCCGCTAACGCATAATATTTGGCAAGCGCGCACGTTGCGTAAGGCTAAGCATAAATATAAAGTCGTCACCAATATGGCCAACCAAGGCCACACCTATGATGGCATCCGTAAGATGCGCGAAATGTATGAAGCTGATTGCTTTGGCCAGGTGAGCGAGGTGCACCTGGGGTTTAAGGGGCCCGAGTGGAATAGCCGCTATTTTAAAAGGCCGGCATCCATACCTATGGCAGTCGACGCGATTCCGGCTGAGGTGAACTGGGATCTATGGCTCGGGCCTCAAGCTGAGCGTCCTTATAATAAGTTATACCATCCTAACCGGTGGCGCGGATTTAACGATTTTGGCACTGGGCAATTCGGCGATTGGTTTTGCCACATTGGCGATGGGCCGGTCTGGGTGCTCGATTTGTATGAGCCGACCGTCATCGAATGCGTTGAGCGTGGGCCGTCGGTGGAGGGGATGATTCCGGACTACAGTGTCGTGCGTTTCGATTTCCCTGCACGTGGCAATAAGGCAGCATGCTCGATGTTTTGGTATGATGGTGTCGTCAACGGCGGCACTCCGATCAAATCGCCGGATGACTGGGGCTGGGGCAAGGTTCCTGACAAGGGCTCCTTCTGGTATAGTGATAAGGGCAATGCTTTCCTGGATGAGCGTTCCAACAATCCTCGCTTCACCGTTAAAGAACAAGCGCGTGCTTTTAAAGAAAGTGGCGGTGTTCCCGAGAAATATGCCCGTGTCAAAGGTGGGCCACATCGCGAGTGGGTGCGAGCGATCAAGGGCGATGGCCCCGAGTGTGGTTCGAACTTTGATTATGCTGCACCGATGTCGGAAGTCGCCTTACTCGGTGTGCTCGCGCAGCGCTTCGGTGGTCGTATTGAGTGGGATAGCAAAAATATGCGCATCACCAATCGCCCAGAATTGAACCTCTTTGTTAAGGAACCCGCTCGTGCTGGCTGGGCGGCAGGTGAATCCCTTTGGACTTAATTTATGAAAAAAACAGTGAAAATTTATCTGCTACTGGCAGCCGGTCTGGCGCTGACAGCTTTTGCCCAGGGCTCGCCTAGCACCTACGAGATCTGGGAGCCAGAACCTGCACCGAATCGTGGCAGGAGTCAATGGGAGCGTACCAAGTCCCTGGACCGGCCTAATTCCTACGATAAGGACTGGGAACAATGGTCCTATCCCGTCGGCAACGGCTATGTCGGCGCCTGTGTTTTCGGCCGCACGGATATCGAGCGTGTTCAGATCACGGACAAGACGCTTCACAACAAGGGGAAGTATGGGAAGGGCGGGTTGACCAGCTTCGCCGAACTCTATCTCGATTTTAATCAAGACGATGTGCAGAACTACCGTCGGTCGCTCAGTTTGAATGAAGCCATCGCACACGTGTCCTATGAGACGGGCGGGGTGGCCTATCAACGCGAGTACTTTGCCTCTTATCCTGACAATGTGATCGTCATACGACTTACTGCCGATCAAAAGGGTGCGCTCTCCCTGACCGTGCGCCCCGAGATTCCTTACCTCGAACGTAAAGAGCGCACCGGCTCAGTGATTGCAGAGGGCAATCTGCTGACACTCAAAGGCACCATGCCCTTGTTCAGTTGCAATTACGAGGGGCAGATCAAGGTGCTCAACGAAGGCGGCTCGGTGACCGCCGATTCTGAGAACGGAACCATCACAGTCAGCCAGGCCGATGCGGTCACGCTGCTGATTGCGACCGGGACGAACTACCGCCTGCAAGAGAGCCTCTTTCGCAATCCTCCCGCGAAAAAACTCAACCCCAATGAGTTTCCGCACGACCAGGTGTCCGCCCGCATTCAGGCGGCGCAGGCCATGGGATTTGCAGCGCTCAAGGAGCGGCATCTTCAGGATTTCAAGAACTTGTTCGGCCGCGTATCGGTGAACCTGAACTCAACGCCGTCGGCCGACCCGACGCACCTTCTGCTGCAAAAGTATAAAGACGGTGAGGCAAACACCTGGCTGGAAGAGCTGATGTTTCAGTATGGCCGTTACCTGCTGATTTCCAGTTCGCGCGAGAAGAGCCTGCCCGCCAACCTACAGGGTGCTTGGAGCCAAGATTTTTATACTCCGTGGTCGGGGGGCTTCTGGCATAACATCAATGTACAGATGAATTATTGGGGCTCGATGAGCACCAACCTCGCCGAGTGTTTCGAAGCCTACACCAATTTTTTCAAGGCCTATCTGCCAGTGGCGCGGGAGCATGCCACCGACTACGTGCGCAAGCACAATCCAGAGCAGCTGAACGAAGAGGGCGATAATGGTTGGATCATCGGCACCGGAGCGAACGCCTATCACATTCCCAGCGCTGGCGGTCATTCAGGGCCAGGCACAGGCGGGTTCACTGCCAAGCTCTTGGTGGATTATTATCAGTTTACCCAGGATCGAGCATACCTAGAAGAAGTTGCCTTCCCAGCGATGTTGTCCTTGAGCAAATTTTACTCCAAGGCGCTGAAGCCGCACGGCGAGCTACTGCTGGTCGAGCCGTCCGCCTCGCCAGAACAAACGACAACTCTTGAGCAGGTTAAGGGAATGCCGGGCCACATCGCAGGTAAAAACTACATAACTGCCGGGTGCACCTTCGACCAAGGCTTCGTGTGGGAAAGCTATTCCGACACATTGGCTTTGGCAGATGCACTGGGCGATGAAGATCCGTTCCTCAACACCATTCGCGAACAGATCACCCGACTGGATCCGGTTTTGATCGGTGCCGACGGTCAGATTAAGGAATATCGCGAGGAGAACCACTACAGCGATATCGGTCAGCCGAATCACCGTCATATTTCGCATCTCTGCCCGCTCTTTCCTGGGACGCTGATTAATTCAGAGCACGCCGACTGGATGCAGGCTGCGAGTAAAACGCTGGATCTACGTGGCAACAAAACCACCGGTTGGGCACTGGCCCACCGAATGAACAGCCGCGCCCGACTCGGCGAAGGCGATCAGGCACATGAGGCCTATCAGCGTTTCATTCGCGAGCGCACTGTGTCGAACCTTTGGGCACTGCATCCTCCCTTCCAGATTGACGGCAGCTTGGGCACGATGGCCGGCGTCGCGGAGATGCTGCTGCAGAGCCATGAGGGTGCGTTCCATATTTTGCCTGCCTTGCCAAAGGCATGGAACGATGGGCATTTTGACGGATTGGTTGCTCGCGGGAACTTTGTGGTCTCTGCGAATTGGAAAGAAGGAAAAGCCACCGCTGTTTCCATCCTCTCCAGAAGCGGCGGCGAATGCCGTGTTGTCTGCTCTGGGATCGGGGCGGCGATTGTCACAGATAGCAATGGCAACACAGTAACGGTCACACGTGACGGAACCGAACGGATCCACTTTGCATCCGCAAAAGGGGAGGCCTACACGGTTGAATTCGGGCAGGATCTGGAAGTTGCCAGTAGCCAAGTCGAGTTGTATGTCAGTCCCGATGGCAGCGATGCCTTCGCGGGCACGACGAAAGCGAAACCGTTCGCCTCGCTTGAAAAAGCACGTGATGCGGCGCGGTCGCTTGCGGGAAAGAATCCAGTGACGGTGCATGTGGCCGACGGCATTTATTATCTGCCCGAAACACTGATCTTTACGCCGGCGGATTCCGGATCTGAAAAGAACCCCGTGGTTTACAAAGCGGACAACGAGGGCGGTGCCGTGCTGAGTGGCGGTTCCAAGCTTGAGCTTGAATGGATCGCTTATCAGGACGGCATCTTCATGGCGAAGACGCCGAAAGGCTTGGAGATTGACCAGCTTTTCGTCAACGGGACGGCGCAACGGATGGCGCGCTATCCAAATTTCGATCCTAAAAAGAAGACGGCTGCCTATCAGGGCTATGCTGCCGATGCCTTTTCCATAGAACGGGCGGCCAATTGGGCCGATCCAACGGGCGGTTATATTCACGCCATGCACGTTCAGCGTTGGGGCGGCTATCATTACCGCATCACGGGGATGGATGCTCAGGGCGAAGTGACGTATGAAGGTGGCTGGCAGAACAACCGTCAGATGGGCATGCACAAGGACTACCGTATGGTGGAGAATATTTTCGAAGAACTCGATGCGCCTGGTGAGTGGTTTCACAACGCCAAGACAGACACCCTCTATTACATGCCAGCCAGCGGCACGGATATAGCTGCCGCTAAGGTGGAGGTGGTGCGCCTCCGACATCTGATCGAACTCCAAGGAACGCAGGAAGCTCCAGTGAAATTCATCAGCCTGAAAGGCTTTACTGTGCGGCATGCCGCGCGGACCTTCATGGATTGCAAGGAACCGTTGCTGCGCTCGGACTGGGCTATTTATCGCGGCGGAGCCTTCCTGCTTACCGGAACCGAGGACGTCAGCATTCTTGATTGCGAATTTGATCAAGTCGGCGGCAACGCGATCTTCGTCAACAACTACAACCGTCGCACACTGGTTAAGGGCTGCCACATCCACGACACAGGCGCTAGCGGGGTCTGCTTTGTTGGCGACCCCAGGGCCGTGCGCGATCCATTGTTTGAATATAATGAGAAAAACGATCTTTCAAAAATTGACCTGACACCGGGGCCAAAAACCGACAACTATCCCGCTGATTCGATTGTTGAGGACTGCCTAATTCATGGCGTCGGAAGCGTTGAAAAGCAGCCAGCCGGCGTGCAGATTTCCATGGCGCAGGGCATCACCGTGCGCGATGTCTCCATTTACGACTGTGCCCGCTCAGGCATTAACGTGAGCGAAGGCACTTGGGGCGGACATTTGATCGAAGGCTGCGATGTCTTTGATACCGTGCTAGAGACGCATGATCACGGCTCGTTCAACTCCTGGGGCCGCGACCGCTTCTGGCGTAGCGATGTCAAAACGTCACAAAGAGCAATCGATGAGAACCCGAAGCTCCCATTCCTGGATGCCGTCGAAACGTCGGTCATCCGCAACAGCCGTTGGCGCTGTGACCACGGCTGGGACGTCGATCTGGATGACGGATCGAGCAACTACGACATCTACAACAACCTGCTGCTGGCGAAGGGGCTCAAACTGCGTGAAGGCTTCCGCCGCCATGCTTGGAACAATGTGATCGTGAACAACGGTCTGCACCCGCACGTTTGGTATGTGGGGAACAAAGATGAGGTGTATGGAAATATTTTGATGTCTCGGCACCGTCCCGCACGTATGAAACGACCGAATGCGGATAGCGCCCGAGTTGACAAGAACCTGTATTTCGTTGCCGATGAGTCGACGGTCAAAGCGACTTCGGACCAGTTGGGATGGGACAAAAATTCGATCTTTGGCGATCCGCAATTTGTCGACCCATCCAGCGGCGATTTTCGTGTCAAAGAAGGCTCGCCCGCCTTCGATATCGGATTCAAAAATTTCCCGATGGATCAGTTCGGGGTGAAAAAGCCCGTGCTCAAAAAGATTGCCCGCACGCCGCAACTTCCTGCCCCAGTGCTTGCGCAAGTAAAAGCGAAGCGGGCTCCTCAAAAAGCACGCGAGGCAACGCGGCCTGCCAAGGCGTTGGTCTGGCTTGGCGCCAGCCTGCAGGCTTTGAGCGGCGAAGCGTTTTCCGCTTACGGCGTTGGTAAAGAAGAGGGCGGAGTGGTATTAACGCAGGTCGCAAAGGATTCTGAGGCTGCTCAACAAGGGTTGAAAGAAGGAGACGTGGTGCAACAGATTAATGGACAGGCCGTCCGCACCAGTGCCGCGCTCCTGCAAGCCTGTGCACGCGCTGGAAAGAAACCTCTCACGCTCAAGATCGTTCGGGATCAGCAGTTGATGAAAATCATGATCGCGCAGCCTGTTGCAGGACAGGCGGACCAGTGAAGCGGGTGTGAGGGAATTTTTTCCACGATGAAGCTCAGCCTGCGGCAATCTCTCAGCTCGCTTTATTTTAATAATCAGTAACAGCGTGAGTTGGCTGAGCGAGGCATTGCGACCTCATCCCAGTTACAGCCTCGGCGTCTTCCATTCTGTTGCGAATGGTGCTAAGCGCGCAGTTCACGACTCAAATGCTTGCCGCTAGTGCGGCTTGTCCGCTGGGGGTGTTCCAAGGCAATGTTTGGTACAGAAAATTAGGCAGTTCAATTTTCGGTTCAAAACTTCGAAAAAATATCGGCGTCGCCGCGCCTGACATGGGGGGGATGAGCCAAGGCCAATCACCATGCACGACGCGCTGGCTTCGATCTTCTTTGTTACAAAAATTCGCGAATTCTGAACTGACGGTATGCTGATCCACGATTCGATAGCCCGCCTGCTCAAATGACCAGAGCACGGCTTCATTCAATGCGACCAATGCGCGATCGATCCAAAACTGAGCGTGTTTGCTTGGGTCAAGCCCGATCGCCGAGGCAACCTGTGGTAATTGATTGTAGCGTTTCAGGTCTGCCAAATTTCGAGCAGCGATCTCAGTCGACACGTAATGGCCACTAAAAGGAGCTGCTGGATAGATGGCTTGTTCGGAAGCAAATAGCATGTCGGAGACCACTGGTATAGTATACCAGCGTAGCCCTAAAGACTCAATGCCAGGATGTTCGGGGTGACGAATAGCGACCTCGGCGACGTACTCTTTGGGAATTGGCCGTAGATATAACTTGCCGCGAAATTGCAAAATAATCGGCAAAATATCAAAT
The DNA here is from genome assembly GCA_002292345.1 of Opitutia bacterium UBA977. GTDB lineage: Bacteria > Verrucomicrobiota > Verrucomicrobiia > Opitutales > Coraliomargaritaceae > Lentimonas. The sequence continues at coordinate 17,618 of DBBT01000137.1, forward strand.
CGGCTTCGCTGATGAGGAGGCTGCCAGCCCAGGTCGATCGCGATTTGAGTCAAATGTATATTCATCGGATCGCCCAGCACTGAGCCATTGGTCGCTTGGTAGCCCGCATAGCGTATGAGCTGGTGGTTCCAAATTCGAGTCTCGGCTTGGTCCGGATCAAATTCTGGGAAGACGGTGATGAATGATTCTGCGCTCAGGTTAGTGTCCGCGCATTTCAAATGCTCTAATAGTGCATCGAAGCTCTCCTCGACTGAATTGGCACTCCTGGCATCGATTACTCGAAGCGAACGCCAACGTGCGCGTCCGCTGCAGCGCACCGAATTGCGCCAGGCTAACTGCGTATCTTTTTGCAAATCAATTGTCGTTGAGCTCGACACTGCTGGCTGGAGATTTTGGTAGAGTTCATCGGCGCACCAGCGCTTCTCAAGCGGCAGCTCTGACTGATCGCTGCGGCTTGTTTGAGTGGAGTATGGGCAAGTTGGTTTATTTAGATTCATCGGCATGCATGGATTAAAATGCAGTAAGCAACACGAAATGCTACTGTGTGCAAGCAAAGCTAGACGCATTATGCCAAATGACGCCGCAGTTGTACTGTGGACTAAATATTAAGGGTAAATTCAAGGTTGAATCGGTCCAGGTAATCATTATCAAATACTTAGTGCAGATATTTCGTCCCATTTTAGCTATCATCGCTGCTTGTTGCTTAATTACAAGTGTTGGCTATGCTTTGCTGGATCAGAACGGCAACGGTTTAAGTGATGTGTGGGAGCAGCGCTTTAATGCGCGCGATTTACAGTTGGCTGCCGACGGTGATGGCGATGGCTTCACCAACCTCGAAGAATGCGTGGCTGGCACAGATCCTGATGATTCGGCGAGTCGCCCTACGGTGGATCTATCGGTGATTCAAAATGAGCTTGATCAAGTACAGGTATCTTTTCCCACTTTATTAGGTAAGCGCTATTTTCTGTTCGCCTCAAATGATCTGCAGAGTTTCGAATCGCTACAGCCAGACGGCTGGATCGGCGATGGCTCGATCAGGGAACTTTTTATACGCAGTGGCGGAAACTCAGAGTCTGTAAGTTCGGTGCGTGCCGATTTTTGGGCCAATGTTGCGACTGATTCAATCGACGATTTGAGCGGCTTAGCCACTTTTCCTGCGCAGTCCGATGGGCTTGTGTATTTGGCTGCACCCGAAGCGCCAGATTTTTTGTCGACTGGCTATGGCGCCCGGATTATATCTACAATCACTGCGCCCAGTTCTGGCAGTTATACATTTTTCTTGTCAGCAGGTGGGCCGGCGGAGTTGTATTTTAAGGCATCTGACAGCCCGTCGAATGCGGCTAAAATCGCTGAGATATTGCCTGCGCAAACTGGACTCGAGGCAGACGTGTGGGAACTGTATGATACCCAGCGTGCAGATGCAGTGCTATTAACCGCGGGTGCAGATTATCAGTTAGAGATGCGTTATGTAGCCAAGGCTCCCTCGCAACACGCACAGGTCGGATGGTCTGGCCCAGGGCTTGTGGGCATTGAGAAGGTCGAGCGCGAAGACCTCAGTGCGGCATCCTTTGCGGCGGAGTATGAGTTAGTGTCTCCCACCTTTCTAAAACTGACGATTGATGAGCAAGATCAAGATGGTGACGGACTAGGGGACTGGGAGGAATTAGCGTTGGCAGCTTATTATCCAGTTTTGTTTTTTGACGCGCAAAGCACTAATGGAGTGAATGACTCTGGTGTGTTGCAAGGGCTTTTTGAAACCACAAGCGGTACATCTATCTCGAATGTGAGTCTGCAAGCCACCGACGCGGCCGCCTTTGAAAGTAATTATCCCAATATTACGGAAGACACCGGCAAGATTAAATTGACTCGAGTGGGCTCATTGGAGCCCCTGGATGTGGAGCTTTGTTTTCCGCCGCTGGTCGAGACAGGTAGCACCGTCACTGTGTGTGATGGCTCCTGTTGTATGCTGATTGGCAGCGCAGGCGATGAAGAGGCTGAGCCGCAAGATTTCATCCTGACCGACGAAGCCGGCAACATTGTCACCGATGTGGTGCGGTTCGAATTTGGTGAGACTCAGAAGATACTGACTCTTACTGCAGTGAATGATTCGATTAACGAGTATCCAGAAACGGTAAATGTGGCGATTAAAGTGCCCGAAGACAGTCATTATGAAGTCTCTTCCAGCATCAACGGCGCCTCCATTCAGATCTTTGATTTGCCTGATAGCCCTGATAATGTGACAATTTTTGTCGGTGCTTTTAGTCAGGATGGCAATGCGACAACTGCGACCACTGCATCGGGCAGTGTGATTGCCACAATTAATGGGCCACGCACAGAGATGCGAATCTGGAGTGAATTTTCCGGCCTCACTTCGCTGCAGAGTAATTCTCATGTGCATAAGGCTAGCGCTGGCAATCAGCCAGGGAGCGTGGTCTATGGCATCACTGAGACAGTGGGAGATCCTGCTTCGAGTCCACTGCATGGGCGACTCGAGTATTATCCGGAGGTGATACTCTCGGACGAACCTGTGCCGGAGGGGACAAGTCGAGGAGACGGTTATCCTTGGGATTTAACCCAGGCATCGTTAGTGGTATCCAGCAATAGTGGCACCGCCGCGTCGAAGCAGGTTATTATTGATTCACTCTTTGGGCAGAGCGGCGAGACGCCGCTGTATTTTAATGTGCACACCGCGGATAACCCCGCTGGAGAAATATGGGCATTTTTAGGCTTATCCGCTGGCTCGATCGATCCACCTGATCCTGCAGAAGCTGCGCCTTTAGCCGGCAGCGAGGCATACCCTGCACTGAGTGGTTACCTGCTAGAAGCCGAGGTGCGCCGTTTCTTGAACCAAGCAACCTTCGGTGCGACGGAAGACATGGTCGATGCAATGGTGACTCAAATCGAGACAGCGCGCAGTTTAGATCCAGACTACCATCGCGATACCGCGTATGAAAACTGGCTAGATGCACAAATGAACAAGAGCGAGACCACGCAGACCTATTTACTTGATTATTTAATGGCGACGCATTTTCAACTATTCTGGCTGGCAGGTGTGTTTGATGAAACACGTAATCCTGGATACTCTATAACTAATGTACTCATAAGAGGGCAACAAACTGAGACCCCGCAAGCCCCAACGACTTGGCCCTCGATTGATCGGTCAAATGCCGATCCCGCACTGTGGTATTTGAACGACATCTATCCTGCAACTTTCAACGAACTGCAGCTCGCAGCAGAGAATGGCCTTGGAGTGGATCGCCGTTTCACTCGGTTGCCCCATTATACGATGACTCATTGGCAGACGATGCTCGCTGGCGGGGATCAGTTGCGCCAAAAGATGGGTTATGCCTTACAGCAAATTGTAGTCACGAGTAACGAAGAGAATTTGATTTTTAATAATCGCTATGGGATGCTCAACTATCAGGACATGCTCAATCACCATGCCTTTGATTATTATAGAGATGTCTTAGGTTTTGTGAATACGAGTCCGATCATGGGCATCTGGCTATCCAGTCTAAAAAACCAGAAGGCGATCGATTTTGATGGCGATGGGCTGTTTGATAGTTACCCAGATGAAAATCTCGCGCGTGAGAACATGCAGCTATTTTCAATCGGTCTGTTTGACCTATGGGCAGATGGCACCTTGAAACTGACATCTGCAGGTCTGCCGCGGCAAACCTATACCAATGATGATATTAAAGATCTTGCGAGGATTTTAACCGGTCAAGGTATTGCTCATGATGATGGCTCGTGGGGCGGAGATGCGCCCGGCTCGGCAGCTTTTTTGGCATCGGAAGAAAATAATTTCAATCAAACGCTGTTTGGTGGGCAGACCACTGATCATACCTTCTATCCGATGAAAATGTTTGAAGCGTATCACAGCTTGGGCAGCAAAACGGTTGCTGGTGTGACCATCGATAATAGCGATATCAGCGACTTGAAGCAGCAAGCGATAGCTGATATTGAAGATGCCATCGACTGGCTTGCGGGTAAGCCGGGTGATGGTCAACCCGACTTTGATATGGTGCATAGCCATGTCAGCACCCCTGCGTTTATTTCGCTGCGCTTGATACAGCGCTTTACGACCTCAAACCCATCGACCGCCTATCTTCACCGCGTTGCGACCGTATTTAAGGAGTCAGAAGGACACTTGGGCTTGACGCTAAAAGCCATCCTACTGGATCCAGTCGCGAGAAACCTCGATCTAAGTGATACGGTATTTGGCATGAAAAAATCACCTTTGGAGGGCTATCTGCAAATGCTGCGCTCGCTCGAAGCGCATACTTATATACCTTTGGTCGCACCAGTTGCTGGTGAAGTGTTTGATGCTGCGCCGGGCGATTATTCAAACCCGGATCTGTATTTGGAAAATTTCGGTTACCCAGCCGATCAAATTAATGCTTTTAGCGGAAACACTCGCTTCTTCTTAGACTCAGCGTATACGACGACTGGCGCGGCTGGTTTACAGATGAACCCGTTTGATCAAGAGACGGTCTTTAACTTTTATGTGCCAAGTTACAGCCCCGGTGGCCCCATCGGCAATGCTGAACTTTATGCGCCCGAAATGCAGCTGGTGAACGAGGCGGATGTGATTCGAAATATTAACTTTTTCCAAGATATTGTCAGCGATGGATCTGGGCATGTGGGGGATGAACTCGGCAACACAGATGGCAATCAAATTACCGCTTTTGGCGGTGCTTCGGGAGCCGCGACCAATGACCACCTAAAGCTGGATCTGGAGGGCTTAGCCGGTCAGCTCTATCCTGATACGGAGCCAGGCCCAGGCCTGACCAAGATTACTATTGGCGATGCAACTACCGCGGCACCTCATTGGGTGCGCTTGAGCCGCGTTGGAGATGTTTTCACTAGTAGTGAGTCGGCCGATGGTGAGACGTGGAGCTTTCTAGAGTCTTGGGTGCTGCCTCTGGCCCAACAGGTTTATGTCGGCCTAGCCGTGACCAGCCATAATGATGGCGTTTTAACGACGGCGGTCTTTGACGATATCAGCTTGAGCGGTACCAACAATGTCTGGCTTAGTCAAGATATCGGCGCAGTCGCGGCAGCAGGGTCAGTGGTCGACAATGGTGGCGGGGAGTACGCGATCCAAGCTTCGGGTGCGGATATCTGGGGTGCTGATGATGAGTTTCATTTTATGTATCAAACCTTGTCTGGAGATGGCGAAATTATTGCTCAACTGAAAAGTTTGGTGAACACCCACGTTTGGACCAAGGCCGGTGTAATGATGCGAGAAGATCTATCCAGCGATGCAATGCATGTCATGACACTTGTGTCAGCTGCTAGAGGAGTCGCCTCTGAAAGTCGTTACTCAGCAAGCGACCGAAGCGCTGAGTCGCTCGCCGATGAAGCGCTGGTGGATGCATTGGATCATCGATTAACGAATGGCCTGTTTAAGCTTCGTTACCCCTATAATTCTGCTGATAATGGAGTGGGTGATGTTAATAAAAATCCCCGTGAATGGATTATTGATACGCTCACGGATTCTTATGCTGATCCTTACGACGGCTCGAATGATGCCAATGATCGTAAGCTAAAACTTTCTGACGCTCTATACCTCCTGTCCACCTCCCCTGAATTCCAAGTTAAAAAGTAATCGTCATGTCCAAGCCTAAAAAATACCTCACCCGCCGCGAATTTTTAAAAGCCGGCACGTGCGGTGCGATGACTATCGGGCCGCTGGTAAATACGATTGCCCAGCTCTCCCTCGTCAATTCAGCAGCAGCGAGTGTGTTAGGGGGCGGTTCTATTGGCACCGACTACAAGGCCTTGGTTTGTATTTTTCTGCGTGGAGGATGTGATACCAATAATATCTTAATCCCTGTTGGAGTGAACCCGCTGGCTGAGGTATATGCGGCGGATCGCGGTGCGGTTGCAGTGCCCAATGGAGTCGTGAATGCGTCTTACAATCCCGATGGCAATGATGACACTATACCGATTGCGGTGCCTGGGCTGGAGCCGATGGGGCTGCATCCAAACTTGCCTAATTTGGCTGAAATGTATGGAGGCGGGGAAGCTGCCTTTATCACCAATGTGGGCACGCTGGCCGAACCCACCACACAGTCGAGCTATAGTACCAGTAGTCTGCCTAAACAGCTTTTCTCGCATTCAGATCAAGTGACGCAGTGGATGTCGTCGATTTCAGATAAACCCTACGAGTCAGGTTGGGGCGCACGGGTGGCGGATCTTTATCACGATACTTGGAATGAGCTTAATCCGACTTCGATGCTGATCACGGCGGCTGGCACCAATCAGTTTATGAACGGCGGTTACAATAGCCAATACTCGGTTACTTCGACTGGGGCGATCAGTTTGGCTGGGTTTGGTACCAACTATGCCAGTGCGCTGGATGGCTCAGGAAATTATTTAGGTACTTCTCAGGGTAATCGACTCAAAGCTTTAGAGAAGATTATGCAGTATAGTCACGCGCACATTATTGAGGAAGGTTACAGTCAGGTGATACAAAGTGCCAGAGAGAATGAATCGGTGATTAGCGAAGCGATTGCAGTAGAGGCCTCATTAGGGATTAATTTTGATGCAATCTGGGCCGAAAAAGGAGCGACCAGTAATTTAGCGACGGAGCTAAAAGCCGTGGCTAGGTTGATTGCAGGTCGTGAGTGTCTCGGTAATAAACGCCAGATCTTCTTTGTCGATCTGGGTGGCTTTGATACGCATTCGAATTTAAATGGTCGCTTGAATTCGTTGCTTACACAGTTGGATCAAGCGGTCGGTGCCTTTAACGCAGGCATGAAAGAATTGGCGATCAAAGACGCCAATTTCGAATATGATAAAGTGACGACCTTCCAAGCTTCCGACTTCAATCGCACGTGGACGCCCAATGGCACTGCGACAGCCTCGGCTGGCACCGATCACGCTTGGGGCACGCATACCTTTGCATTTGGCGGCGCCGTCAATGGAGGTGACTTTTATGGGAGTTTTCCGACACTTGGTGTTGGCACCGCCGATGATGTGCCGAGTGGTTCTCGTGGTCGTTGGATTCCGACCACGGCGGTCGACCAACTTGGGGCGAAGGTAGCGAATTGGTTCGGCGTGCCGGCTGCCAGCAGCGAGATGGCAGCGATCTTTCCGAATCTTTACCGCTTCGAAGATCCATTTGATCTGTCCGGTAGTGCGAACCTTGGCTTTATTTAAAATGCATTTCAGAAACCTTGCCTTTGCGGGCAGCTTGATTGTGTTGGGCCTGTGCGTCTACTGGTTGCTGCAACCAGATGCAGCCCAAGATACTGAGCAATCAAGCGACGAGGTCGCTAGCCAGAACGAGGAGATCGACCAGCGCTTGGCTCCTTCCAAACTGACGCGGGTGGTGGAGGTGCCCGAACCGAATGATCCCCGAGTCAATCGGCTACCCGATGGACGAGTTGAATACTTGATCGCATTTGATACCAGTATGCAGATCAATCAAAACGCAGATCCTTTGCAGTCGATCTATGCCGTCGAACAGCTCTTCGCAGATTATCGTTATGCGTATAAAGAAAATCCAGTCGGCAGCGAGAATGCCGAAATTACACAGCAATTACTCGGTAAAAACCCCAAACGCATCGTCTTTATTGATCCTCGCTGCGCCGCACTGCGCGGTACTGAACTCGTTGACCAGTGGGGCACTCCATTTTTCTTTCACGCACTGTCGGGGCAACACATGCAAGTGCGCTCAGCCGGTCCGGATCGACAACTCTGGACGGCAGATGATGTGTTTGTCGAAAATAGCTAGCCGCGAGTTCGCTTATTTTAGCCGCCGGTGCCCTTTTTTTTGCGCTTGGTGGGCTGCACCTTTTTGCCTCTCTTTGCTTTGCTTGTATTTGCTTGTGGGTCGCCTGCGTTCCAGCGCTTAGCTTCTGATAGCCGCTGATTTAGTTTCTTATGATTACATGTATCCCAATCCATTGATTCTTTCCTGTTTAATTTTTCCGACTAATGACATGCTGTGCACACTTTTTCTGAGTGGCGCGAAGTTGCACGCCTTATTCTGCCTTGTCCATCCTGTTCCGTGGCGAGCTTAGGCGATCACTTGGCCCTCAAGTGCTTGCTTCTGCATGCGCGTTACGCATCGGATCATCTTTGTGATTAATTATTAAGTCGTACTCCTTTGCTGTACAGTCAGCCACTGCGGAGGCGTTCTTGTTGTCTCATCTCAGTAAGTTTCTTTTACTGCTGACGATTAAACTGTATGTTTAAAAAACTAAATTTAGTCGTGGTCAGACAGCTGAAGCAAGGGCTTGGGCAACAGGCCTGTTGTCATGCGATTGCAGCATCGTTGGTGATCGGACTTTTTCCGATTATGGGATTTTCGACTTTAATGAATACTTTTAGCGCGGCGGTTTTTCGACTAAATCAGCCAGTGGTGCAGGTTTGTAACTGGATCATTGCTCCGGTTAAAATTGCCCTCATTTTCCCCTTTTTACGGTTAGGTGAGTGGCTGTTTCAAGCGAAGCCTTTTCGCCTCAGCCTGGTCGACTTTAGTGCGCGCTTCTTTAGTGATGTCGCTGCCACGACTGTTGAATTTGCATGGACCTTCGCTCATGCGATCGTGGGTTGGCTAATCTGTGCCCCTTTGATTTATTGTATTATCTTTCGAGTCTCGAAGACACTGGTTCCCAACAGGCTAACGAGTGATCTAAGCCGTGTCGCGGAGTAAGTGATCTGCAAATCGGTTTAGTTCAGCGGCTGTTCCCCTTTGCACTGCTTGAAGTGACTGGGTCAATTTACTGTAGCCGATTATTTCGATGGGTTTGTGTTCTAAGGTGCGCTACAGTGACCCGATATTTGTCAAATGTTACTGCCAACGAACTATTCTATTCCAATTCATAGCAAATAGAGTTTACTGATTCATCATTACTTTATGTTCACGTTCTTCTGTTTACTGTCGATTGTATCCTTCTTCTGCTATGGAGCCAGTTGTGTCTTTTCCGACCACATGGTTGTCGAGTTTAAGCGCTATGGCTTAGCGCCGTTTCGATTGCTCACTGGATATTTGCAACTCCTTGGAGCGACTGGGCTCTTGCTTGGCTTGCTCGCGAGTCCCGCCATCGGGCTGATTGCTTCGATCGGACTTAGCGCCCAGATGCTACTTGGCTTCTGCGTGCGTTTACGGATTCGAGATACTATTTGTCAATGCTTACCCTCGTTTATCTATATGTGTGTCAACGCAGGGCTAGCGTGGGAATTCCTCAGTCGCTACCGTTAAGTAGCTAATGCGATAATGCCGATGCACAAGGCTAGCATCACCAGCGCAGGAATCGATTTTTTGAACGGATCCTTCACTTTGAGGTGCATTAACAGCGCGCCTAGCATGAGTAGCCCGAGTAGGCTCGCAAAAGGGGTAATTAGCGATTCAAAGTATACACCTAGAATCAAGGCAAGTGCAGCGGTGATTTTCAAGCCGCCGATCAAGTAAACGCTCCAATTCGGCAGGCCATAATGGGCAAATTCGGCCTTCATATCCGCTGCTGTTCCGCCGCGGTAGGCGGTGCCTTGATTGTAACGAAGGAGCCAGACATTAAGAATCCCGAGGCCAGCGATCAGCTGTAATAGATGTTGAATAGTGTCCATGAACGAAATGTGGCTGATCTCTAGGTTTTAGTCAAATACAGTAATTGCCCTGAATGAAATTCGGCGGTGCGCAGGTAATCGACTATTGGTCGATGCCGAATCGATGCTCAAAGTCCTTTGCTTATCAGCTTGTGGCATTGGATGCATTAATGGGGCGCTTAGCAGAGGAAGTTCTTAGCATTGCCTCGACCCGCTGCATATAAATGGCGTGTTGCTCTGGATTATGGTAAGAGCCCGCTGCGTGCGGCTCTGGTTCTGTGTTTGGCGGCTGGTTAGGAATTATGTGGGTCTTACGCTGCGTGCCTAGTTCGTAGCTCAGTTGAAGGCCTTCGCCATTGGCCTGCTGTGTGACTTGTAGATTTTTTTTCTTAGTGTGCATTTCAATCTATCGTACAGCCGTGATTTACCCAACAAAAAACAATAAATGCTTCATCGTGTGCTTTTTACACTACTGGATCACAAAGTTTTTCGACCCAGACTCTTGCGTATGTGACACAGTTGGGCAATTTCTGCACGAATGAAAATGACATCGGTATTAATCGTCAGTATGATCGCTATTTCTGTGTGCGCGGCATCGATCTTGGCAGAACCACAGATGACAGCAGAGATGAACACACTTTTTAAATTCACTGGTGAACACGCCGACAAGCCATGGCTGAGTAGCAACGATGGCGTTATGGGCGGCCGCTCTGCTGGCAGTGCGACGATCGGTGACGATGGAATGCGCTTCAGTGGCACTCTTTCGCTGGAAAACAATGGTGGTTTTTCTTCAGTATACACCCGTTGTAATTTTGATCTTTCGGATGCTGAAGGGGTCCGCCTGAGAGTGCTTGGTGATGGCCGCACTTATCAGTTGCGCTTCCACAGTGACGCAATCTTTCGTGAGCGGTGGGCGGTTAATTTTGCAGCGGATTTCCAAACTACCGCAGGTGAGTGGATTGAGGTGTTTGTGCCTTTTAGCGAATTAGAGCAAAGTTGGCGAGGACGTCAGCTCTCGGGTTATACCTTTAATGCTAAAGACATTCGACGCATGGCGCTGATGCTCGCAGATAAACAAGCTGGGCCTTTTTCTCTGCGGATCGCTTGGATCGCGGCGAAATGAAAATTCGTTGAACGCGGTCAGTCACGATGCAGCAGCATTGCTAGTCTAGCATTGCGCGTGACGCTTAATCGTTGAAATTTATTTCTGTTTGAGCGCTGGCAGATTTTGCAGCTTTCGAATGGCTTCGCACTGTTTTGCGACTGCCGTGTTGCTTGACGATGGCTTGTGCCTCATTAAAAAAACCGTCGCCGCGCCGAAGTGCGTAAATTCGCTGCATGGCTTGTTTGCGCGCAAGCTTTTCATCGACGATCGGCATTGGGTAGCCATTTAGTTTATGCGGCAATACCCATGGCTGATGAATGCTTTGAGCCGAATAGTCGGCGAGTTCTGGAATCCATTTACGGATGAATTGCCCTTCGGGATCATGATCCATACTCTGTTTGATTGGATTATAGGCGCGGATGGTATTAATGCCGGTAGTGCCCGACTGCATTTGACACTGACTGTAGTGAATGCCGGGCTCGTAGTCGGTAAATAGCCGTGCGAGGTGCAGCGCGGGGGCTTTCCAATCGAGCCAGAGGTGGTAACTGGCGAAGCTCATCAGCATCGCACGCATGCGGAAATTAATCCATCCTGTCGCACTCAGCGCGCGCATACAGGCATCGATCATGGGGTAGCCAGTGCGCCCGTTTTTCCATGCCTCGAAACGGTCGCTGTCGGGCGTCTTTTCGCGCAGCGAATCATACGCAGTGTGAAAGTTTTCGAATTCGATGCGTGGTGCGTCTTCAATTTTTTGGATGAAGTGACAGTGCCAGTGCAGCCTGCTATTGAAGGATCGAAGTGCCGCAGGCCATTTCCCTTTTTTACCTCGCGGTTGTCCTTTGACTGCCAGGCTGCGTTGTTGGCAGGCAGCAACAATTTCGCGCAATGAAAGGGTGCCGAAGGCGATGTGAGCGGAGAGGCGAGAGCAACTGTCAAAAGCAGTCACGGGCGAAGACATTTCACTGCTGTAATATTCGCCACGCGTGTGCAGAAAACTTTCGAGCAGCGCGAGTGCATGGCAGCGGCCGCCGGGCTGTGTGGCCTCTAGGTGCGTCGGGTGTAGCTTCAATTCGCTGGCCGAAGGCATCGATTCTGAAGTCGTGACGACTGACTGTAATGCCTGTGGCGCGTCGAGGCAGACTTGGTTCATCAGCGCTTGCCATTGGCGACTCCAGCCATCTCTATTATGCCGCCCACGAACCACAGCAAATTGCCGCGGTTGATGCCATGGGATGTTCTGTTGGCGTGCCCAGCGTTGAACGCTCCGATCTCTGCGGTAAGTCCAGTCGTTCCAGGTTTCCTGATGCGACCAGAGTGCTTCGATCGAGTGTTCGTCGTGCAGGGCCTGCAGAATATCGCTGGCGTTGCCACAGCGAACGACCAGTGGGATGCCGTAGTGCTCAATTAGTTGTGCATTGAGTTCGGCAAGGCTGTCATTGAGAAAGCAATAGTGGCGATGACTGAGGTCGGGTTGTTGCCAGAGCTCAGGCTCCAAAATATACAGCGGCACTATCGGGCCGTGGCAAGCGGCTTCGCTGAGTGCCTGGTGGTCGGCAATTCTCAAATCTCGCTTGAACCAAACTACGTGTGCCATTGTCGATGAGTCAGTGCTTATACAATTTCACCTGCGTCAAGTGCCTGTAAGAACTGGGTGCTGTCTGCGCGGATTAGGTCTACCTTCGCGGCGTCCATCTTGCCCAAAGTTCGGTAGGGCATGCCCATTCGTGGATTCGCTCCAAGCTTGTCTTGCTGGCGGATTAAAAAATCCCAATAGAGGTAATTAAACGGGCAGGCATCCGGCCCGTTCTTTTTCGAAACCTTATAGGAACAGCCTTTGCAATAGTCTGACATGCGGTTGATGTAGGCTCCGCTGGCTGCGTAGGGCTTCGATGCGAGCACGCCACCATCGGCGAACAGCACCATGCCACTCACATTAGGCAGTTCTACCCACTCGTAAGCATCCGCATAGACGATCCAGAACCACTGGTTGACCTCTTTGGGGTTGAGGCCAGCCAATAGTGCAAAATTGCCGAGCACCATTAACCGCTGAATGTGGTGCGCATGCGCATTTGCTTTGGTTTCGACCACACATTGACGCAGGCAGTTCATCTTAGT
>DBBT01000024.1:0-674 GCA_002292345.1 Opitutia bacterium UBA977
GATTGGGAGTGCGCGCGCGCCGCCGTCGAGAATGGCGCGGATGCCATTTTCTTTGGCTTGGATCGCTTCAATGCCCGTATGCGTGGCAAGAACTTCACCCAGGCCGACCTGCCCGACCTGATGGCTTACTTGCATGAGCGCGGGGTGCGTGGCTACGTAACATTCAATACACTGGTCTTTTCAGACGAGCTCGAAGACGCCGAAAGTTTCCTCCGTTCGATCATCAGCGCCGGGGTCGACGCTGCCATCGTGCAAGACGTCGGCATTTGCCAACTGATTCGCAAGCTCTCGCCTGACTTCCCGATCCACGCCTCCACCCAAATGAGTGTGACCAGCGAAGCGGGTGTGCACTTTGCCGAAGAGCTCGGCGCCAGTGTAGTGGTGTTGGCGCGTGAATGTTCACTCAGCGAGATCAACGCGATCAAAGAAAAGACCCTCAAAAAAGGGCTCGATATGCCGCTGGAGATCTTTGTCCACGGCGCACTCTGCGTGGCCTATTCTGGCCAATGTTTAACCAGTGAGGCACTCGGCGGACGCTCAGCCAACCGCGGCGAATGCGCGCAAGCCTGCCGCATGCCATACGACTTATACAGCGACGGCGAAGCAATCGACCTCGGCAATCAACGCTACTTACTCAGCCCGCAGGATCTGGCAGGACTCGAAGCCATGGACGG
>DBBT01000024.1:708-12115 GCA_002292345.1 Opitutia bacterium UBA977
AAAATTGAAGGCCGCCTCAAAGCCCCCGAATATGTCGCCGCCACCACCAGCGTTTATCGAAAGGCGCTCGATGCGGCGTGGAATAAACGCTACCCCGAACAAGCGACTCCCCTTGCACCCTTCAGTGAGCAAGATGGCCGCTACGCCTTAGAAATGACTTTCTCCCGCGGCCTCAGTACTGGTTGGCTAGAGGGTGTCGACAATCAAAAATTAGTGCATGCACGCTTTGGCAAAAAGCGCGGGCTACGCCTTGGTATGGTCGAGCGTATTGAGCGCGACGGGGTATGGCTTGCACTCGATTATGAAGTGAAAGCTGGTGACGGCGTGGTCTTAGATCGCGGTCGCCCAGATGAACGCGAGGAAGGCGGACGGATTACATCAGTGGATACCGAAAAGAACCGCAGCTTTATCCGTTTCCTGCGCGACTCGATCAATTGGCAACGCGTGACAGTCGGCGACACTGTTTATAAGACCTCCGACCCCGCGCTCGACAAAGCACTGCGCCAAAGCTACCAAGTCGAACAGCCAAACTACAAGCGGCCGATCTCTGCCACCGTCCGCGGACAGGTGGGTCAGCCACTCATCCTTTCGCTACAAGACGAAGAGGGCCGTGTGGTCGAAGTCGAATCGAACCAAGCGATCGAAGCCGCGCAGAACCGACCGGCCGACGAGGCGGCCCTGCGCAAGCAACTCGGCCGCCTCGGCAGCACAGCCTTTCACCTCGATGCATTGGATAACCAACTCGCCGACGGCTGCATGATTCCAGCCTCGACGCTCAATCAACTACGCCGCGACGCTGTCGATCAACTCATCGCCCTGCGTGCACGACCACTGCGCTGGCAACTAACAGAAAACAGAGAGCTGAATAGGGAGAAGGGAGACTTGAAAACAGAAGCCTCGTCACTCACCCCCAGTTCTCACTCCTCAGATCTCAAATCTCCCTCCTATTTAATTCCTTACGTGCGCAACTGGGAGCAGTTCGACACGGCACTCACGCTGCCCTACACCGAGATTTACATCGAGCTTGAAGATCCGCGTAAATATGCCGAAGCCGTGCAACGTGCCCGCGAAGCCGAGCAACAAGATGGTCGTAAACGCGAGATTTGGGTGGCGCCGCCACGTATGTTCAAAACTGGCGAGGACTTCATTACCAAACAATTGCTAAAATGCGGTGCAGACGGATTTCTTGCCCGTAACCACGAACACCTCAACGCGCTTTCGCAGCATCGCATGCGCGGCGATTTCTCACTCAACGTCGCGAATCATCTAACGGCGCACTACTTAATTGATCATTGGAAGCTGGAGCGCCTCACCGCGTCTTACGATCTCAACACCACGCAGATCGACGCATTACTGCGCAACTCGCAGCCAGGTTGGTTTGAAATCACCCTGCACCAGCACATGCCGATGTTTCACATGGAGCATTGTGTGTTCTGCGCCTTCCTCTCCGAAGGTAAGGACTTCCGCGACTGCGGCCGGCCCTGTGATACCCAGCAAGTGCAACTCAAAGACCGGGTCGGCGCGCTGCATCCCTTAAAAGCAGACGCCGGTTGCCGTAACACCTTGTTTAACTCAAAAGCGCAGACTGGTGCAGACTTTGCTCTCGATATGGCGAAGAATGGCGCAGCCGCATTTCGGATTGAATTCCTCAACGAAAGCGGCGACGAAGTGCGCCGCACGATGAAACACTACGACGCGCTGCTACGCGGAGAATTGGATGCCGAAACGCTCTGGAAGGAACTCAAACTAATCAACCAACTAGGTGTCACGCGGGGGACACTGACTCGATAGCCCACACATACTTGCATGTCACCTCCGAAGATCTAGCGACTGAAGGCCAGTGCCCAATCCGCTTGTTTGAAACCGACGAGGCCAAAGCCGTCCGCCAATAAAAAGGGGCGTTTGACCAGATTACCGCGACTCGCAAGTAACTCTAGCGCATCGTCCGTCGCCATGGTCGGCAATTTGTCTTTCATCTTTAGCTCTCGATAATCGCCACCGGCTGTGTTGAACAACTTACGTAAATCGCCGGCTTGGTAGCCGAGCATTTGTCGTAGCTCTGCAACACTCGGCGGAGTGTCTCGAATCGCAACTTGCTCAAAGGCAATATCCTGCTCGCTCAGCCATTTGGTGGCTTTCTTACAGCTGTCGCAGTTTTTGTAGGTGTAAACTTTCATAGTCATTCAGACTGAAGGCAGATATCTTAGCAGTGCAAGCCTCGGCCACGCAGATTGGAGTCTCAATCCCAGCCTCAATAGTGGATGCTGCAAGCGCACTGTCATCCTGCGAGAAACAGCCAGCACGCAGCTAAGTGCTATTGCTCAGGCGTAAAAAGCCCCGCAGCCATCAACTCAGGCACGACTTCCGCCAGACCCTGCCGCGGATACTCTTGCTCGGCTCCGGTTGCGAAATCACGAACCTTGACCACGCCCTTTTCAATCTCGTCCGTGCCATAGATCAGCGCAAATCGCGCACCCCTTTGGTTGGCATCTTTAAACTGCTTGCCGAAACCCTGGTCTTTCAACGGATAATCGACGCGATAGCCCATCGAGCGCAGCAACGCCGCATCGCCCAAGGCCGCATCGCGCGCCTCCGCACCTCCGATAATGGCAATAAAGTCGGGACTCTCTACATACGTTGCCAAGAGCTTCTTCGATTCAAGAAGATCCGCCAAAGTCACATCGCCCATCGCAAAACCAACCGCAGGCATTTCCGGCCCGCCTAGTTTTTTGACCAATGCATCGTAACGCCCACCACCGGCAAGAGCACGCCCTTCGCCGCTGGCTTCAAATGCCTCAAACACAAAACCAGTGTAATACGCCAGACCACGGACAATACCTAGATCAATTTGGATAAAGTCGGCGGCACCGGAACTCTGCAGGCCACTTAGAAGAGCCTGCCAATCCGCAAGGCGCTGCTGCGCCTGTTCAGCCAGGTCGCCCTCCAGCGGCAAATTAAGAATATACGCCGACAAGCTATCAAAATCACGAATCGCAATCACCTCTTCCACACGTGTGAGAAAGGCATCAGCCTCCTCGCCTAGTACTTCGGTCAGCTTCGCCACAGCTTTGACGCGATCAGTGCGTTCCAGTTTATCAATAATAGCCAGTACCGCCGCGCTACCCGCTTGGTCAAGTCCTTCGGCTGCCAACATCAGCAACCACAGATCACGATCACTCAGGCGCACTTTAAAGTCCTTCGAATCGAGCCCAAACGTGCGCAATGCCTGAACCAACAGTGCAATCAGCTCGGCATCGGCAGCGGGGCCCGCTTCACCGAAAATATCGACATTGAATTGATAGAATGCACGCAAGCGCCCCTTCTGAGGTTTCTCATAGCGATAGTGCTCACCAATATTAAACCACTTGATCGGCCGTTTTAGACTATTTGCCTTGGCACTAATCAAACGCGCCAACGACGGCGTCATCTCTGGACGCAGAGCCACCGCACGGCCCCCACGGTCTTCAAAATTAAACAACTGCCCGACGATCTCCTCGCCCGATTTCTCGATATACAGTTCCAAGGGCTCTAACACTGGCGCATCATACTCCTGAAAGTTAAACGCACACGCGACCTGTCGCCACTGGCCGAAGATATGATTTCGGCGAGCACATGCATCTGGATAGAATTCCCGAAACCCGGGTAATGACTGAAACTGCATGGCAGAAGCCCTCGAACTGTGAATGTACGGTCGAACAGCGACCGTTCTAAAGCGAATCGACGTCCAAATCCTTGAGCTTTG
The DNA here is from genome assembly GCA_002292345.1 of Opitutia bacterium UBA977. Taxonomy (GTDB): domain Bacteria; phylum Verrucomicrobiota; class Verrucomicrobiia; order Opitutales; family Coraliomargaritaceae; genus Lentimonas. The sequence continues at coordinate 4,451 of DBBT01000024.1, forward strand.
CCTTCAATTCTTTGCCCGCTTTGAACTTAATCACGGCACGCGTGGGAATGACGACGTCTGTTTCAGGCTTGTTCGGATTGCGACCAATGCGTGATTTACGCACCTGCACCTCGAAGACACCAAAATTACGGAGCTCCACGTTGCGCCCTTCACTCAGGGCGGTGGCAATGGCATCGAGTGTTAATTGCACGGACTCACGCACTTCTTTTTGTGCAAAGTCGGTTTTCTCGTAGATATCTAAGACGATATCGCGTTTAGTAAGGTTGTTGGACATGCTATAAATACTTTGAAAACTTGATGATACGAAAAACGAAAGTTATTGTTAGATCGATAGTTCTGATCGAAAATAGGCTGTCAAACTAGAAAACATGAGCGATAAAGAACCACCCAACCCTTTTGAAGAAATTCAACGCCAACTGAATGAGTTATTTAAAGATTCAAGTGTCAAGGTGTCGACTCATACCTTTAATGAATCTGATATTTTGGACGACGAAGATATTGACGATGCCGGCGAATCCAGTCTGCGTGCGGAACTAAGCGCCAAGGACCCACTTGAAAAAATTCGCCACTTCCACCTCAAACCGAAAGAAGTTAGAGACTATTTGAATCGTTTTGTCATTCGTCAAGACGATGCAAAAAAAGTACTTTCGGTGGCCATTTGCGATCATTATAACCACGTTCGCCAGCGTTTATCTGGAAAAAAAACTTTTGCGAAGGAATATAGTAAGCAGAATATTTTACTACTCGGGCCGACTGGAGTGGGTAAAACCTACTTGATTAAGAACATCGCTCGACTGATTGGTGTGCCGTTCGTGAAGGCAGATGCCACAAAATTTTCGGAAACAGGCTATGTCGGCTCAGATGTCGAAGATTTAGTGCGCGACTTAGTCAAAGCTGCGGATGGCAATATCGAGTTGGCCGAGCACGGCATCATCTTCGTCGATGAGATCGATAAAATCGCCAGTGAAGCAGGTGCCGGAGGCCGCGACGTCTCGGGGCGCGGCGTGCAGATCAACTTGCTTAAATTGATGGAGGAAACTGAGGTCAACCTGTTCAGTCCGACCGATATGATGGCGCAGATGCAAGCAGCAATGGAGATCCAGCGTGGTAAAGCACCACAGCGGAAGACTATCAACACTGGCAATATCCTCTTCATCGTCAGCGGCGCATTCGACAAGCTCTCCGAATCGATCAAAAAGCGACTCACCAAAAGCGAAATGGGCTTTGGTGCGGCTCAACAGGATAATGACGAAGACCTCTCCAGCTATCTGCGCTATGCCGAGACGACCGACTTCACCAAATATGGATTTGAGCCTGAGTTCATTGGCCGTGTGCCGGTTCGGGTCGCGTGCCGCGCCCTATCCTCGCAAGACTTGGCACATATCTTGACCACCTCCGAAGGCAGTATTCTCAATCAATACTACGATGATTTTCGCGGCTATGGGATCGCTTTCAACATAACCGCAGAAGCGATCCTCGCGGTTGCCGAAAAGGCCAGCTCCGAAGGCACTGGCGCCCGCGGACTGATGACGGTGCTGGAGCGGCTGTTCCGTGATTTCAAATTTGAGCTACCCTCTAGTGCCATCAAAAGCTTCGATGTGACCGCCGAGATGGTCGAAGATCCACTGCCCACTCTCAACGCGCTCAAAGAACAAAACGCACATCTGCAAGAGGATGTTTGGCGAGCCGACATCAAACGCTTTGCCACTGGATTTGAGAAGATGCATGGCTTCACGCTTGAGTTTAAACCGTCGGCCGAAGAGGCACTCATTAAAGCAACGCTCGAAAGCGGCCAAAGTATACAGTCACTTTGCGAAGAGAAATTCAATGATTTCGAACATGGCCTCATTATTATTCATCGAAATAGCGGCCAAACAGTTTTCAAGCTTGGCAAACTGGCAATACAAGATCCCGATAAAGAACTCTCAAAATGGGTGGTGCGCAGTATCGAAAGTTTGAAGAATAATCCCTAATTTCTTAGGCAGACCGACAGCCTCATGTTAAATCGCCTCAACGGCAGCCACTCCGATCTGCCCCAGACAAACCATACCAATTTATTATCTTCGCGCGACTCGCGCTAATTTCTAATTTTTATCTCTATGCCTGAAGGAAAAGCAGTCAGCCAAATGTTTGCCGGTATCGCCGGACGCTACGACGTGGCGAATCACCTGCTAAGTGGAGGCATCGATTTCTATTGGAGGCGCGTGCTTACCCGCATGGTCAAAGCCCGTGCGCCAAAAGACGTAGTCGATCTTGCCACTGGTAGCGGTGATGTCGCCTTCAAGCTCAGAGATCGGCTCGGCTCGACAGTTGCTGTCAAGGGCCTTGATTTCTGCGAGCCAATGCTAGACGTGGCTCGCCACAAAAAGACACAACATGCAGCCTACTCCGATATCGAATTTAACTTTGGCGACTGCATGGACCTGCCCTTGCCCGATGCATGCGTAGATGCGGTGACAATCTCTTTCGGAGTGCGTAACTTCGAAGACCGTCAACGTGGCCTGAAAGAAATCCTTCGCGTACTACGTCCGGGCGGCCGACTCTTCGTACTAGAATTTTCACAACCAGATCGCTGGTTCCGCCCATTTTACTACCTCTATCTAAAGTATATTCTACCACTCGTCGCAGGTATCGCGACCGGTGATAAAAGTGCGTATGACTATCTAGCAGGCAGCATCGAAAACTTCCCAACCAAACAAGCGCTAGCCGAGCAACTCAAGCTCGCTGGCTACGAGTCGGTAAATGCCACTGGGCTGACTTTCTCGATCGTGGCAATTCACGAAGCGTGCAAAGTTTAACCACAGGAATGAGGATGATTCGACCACACGCTCATAAGCAAACAATGGCGCAGCAACGCCAACCGAGGGACTAATAGCCTTTTTGGCGCAGCACTTCCTGCAGTTGATCTTGAAAATTCTGCAGGTCTTCAGGATTCGGGCGATAATCAGGATCATCGCCTGGAATCAATCCCAGCTGACCAGTGCTAGACAGCTGCCAGCCGAGCGAAACGCCGTCGCTAAAGACGACAGAGCCATTCACCAATGCGCCGGGTCGCGGAATTGGATCCACATCAACTGTCACATTGGCTGCCGCAGTCTCCACCAGCTCAGGGGTTTCGGCCTGCGCATCGACCTCTTTAGTCGCTTCGGGTTCTGGCTCTGCAAACGCAATGTCCAAATCATCGACAAGAAAGCGTACTTCCATGTAGGTCATTGAGATTGAGAACTCCTCGCGCAGTAAACCCTGCACATCAGCGAGTGACTTGCCATCGGCAATCCAAGTAGAAACGGCAGTCTTTTGAGAATCGGTAAGTGACATAATAAAAATATATGGCTTAAAGCGGATCAATGCGAAGACAAGCAGAGAAATCCCTAAGCTCTTTTGCACGAAAAAAGCACGATCCTCTGAGAATGCGAACCAATTTTATTGGGCGCGGCTCTGCGAGAGCTGCTTAATCAAATAATCAACGCCGCGCTTCACGCTTCCATCTTGCTCCATCATATTCTCAACCTGCTTACAGGCATGAATCACAGTGCCGTGGTCACGGCCTCCGAAGGCATCGCCAATCGCTTTCAACGGATCGCTGGTCAAGGTGCGGCTGATATACATCGCCACCTGACGTGGAAAAACAATCGCACTGGTGCGACGACGACCAATCAGCTCACTAAAGCGGATTTGATAAAAATCGGCCACCTTCTTCTGAATCTGATCGAGAGTAACCTTGGTCAATGTTTCTTCGTGCAACAAATCACTTAACAAACGCTCGACCGCTTCCAGGTCGAGCTTCTGGTTAATCAAAGCATCGTAGCTGGCAATCCGAGTCAGCGCACCTTCCATACGGCGCACATTGCGAGAAACACGCTCCGCTAGGAAATTCATGACCTCTGGGTCCAGATGGATATCCATCGCGGCCGCTTTATTACGTAAAATCGCAACACGCGTCTCAAAATCAGGTGCCTGAATGTCGGTCACCAAGCCCCATTGGAAGCGGGAAATTAGGCGATTTTCAAGGCGCTCGATTTCATTCGCTGGACGGTCACTGGCGAGGAAGATCTGTCGCCCCGACTCGAAGAGATCGTTAAAAGTATGAAAAAATTCTTCCTGCGTGCTTTCTTTCCCAGAAAGAAAGTGAATATCATCGACCAACAGCGCATCGACAGTGCGGTAATACTTGCGGAACTTGGTTAACTTATTTTCACGAATGGCGTGAATAAACTCATTGGTAAATTTTTCGGTCGATACGTACGCGATTCGAGCTTTCGGATTATTGGCCAACATTTGATGCGCGACCGCATGCATCAAGTGAGTCTTACCTAAGCCAGTCTCGCCATAAACGAACAGTGGATTGTAAGCACGCCCTGGTGCATTGGCCACTGCCATGCTCGCCGCGTGAGAGAGTTGGTTACCTGCTCCCACCACTAGATTATCGAAGGTATTGCCCGGATTAAGGAACGTGCGACGCGTCTGTGAAACCTCGACTCGATTCGAAACCGCATCTGCCGAACGTGCTTCGCGAGCATCCTGAGTTTGGGAATTAAGACGATTCACTGAATGACTAGACGAATCATTTCCTGCTAGGTCTAACTCCGCTGTCTGCTCTTTAGCGACTTCGACAACGACCGTCACCGCCGTACCCGCAAAACTGCGGGCCTGCTGGGAGATAATATCCAAATAGTTGTTCTCTATCCATATGGCATTGAATTCGTTGGGCGCGGTGAGCACTAGCTTTGCATCAGATTCTTGCGTGCACTTAAGTTCCTCAAACCACATATCATAGAGGTCCTGAGGAAAGAGGTTTTTAAGCTCTTGATTGACGCTTTCCCAAAGAGAAAGCGCGATAATTGAATCAGACATTAGAATTGAAAAATAAAAAGTTTATTAACAGTGCGAGTCACAGTGTGGCTGGGAGCGTGATGCGCATTATTTGGATAAAAAAAAGACTCATGGCTAAATTCCACTAAAAAGACGCTATAAAACGGGGGTAAAACGGCTAAAAATAATGGTAAACAACTAAAAGACAACGACTTAAAAATTTAAAAAAAAGGTAAAAGAACGGTTTTTAATGACGGGAAAAGTGAAAATTTAGCATTATCATATGCAAATCGACCCCTCTCGGTGATGAAAAAGCGGGACTCGAATGCACTTGGCAAGGTCAACTTCTCCACAAGTTATTCACAATGTATTATCAATAACTTCTTAGGCATTTTTTGCGATAAGTGTCACGAGACTGTGACACTTTCGTTAATCCCTGTAAAAGCGTGATTTCCACAATCTGAGAGGCATAATATTGACTATTCATTAAAACGCTATGTCTGGTTAAAATATTTTAAATATGTGAGTTTTTTATTTACTACCTTTCCGCATGTGAGCAATCAGTCGCTCGTTGAATTCGGTGGCAGAATCATGGCCCATTTGCTTCAAAGAGCGCATCATCGCAGCCACTTCAACGAGTCGCGCCATATCCCGCCCAGGGCGAACGGGTATCTCGATTAACGGGACCTGCATGCCAAGCACCTCGAGATGGTTCTCTTCGAGGCCAGTGCGATCCTCATTCATTCCTGCAGTCCAATTAATAAAATTGATGATCACATCGATGCGTTTATTCAAGCGCACCGAACGCACGCCGAATAACTCGGCAATGTTAATGATACCGAGGCCCCGACATTCCATGTAGCCGCGGCTCAATTCCGATGAGGTGCCCATCAGCTCTCGATCACTCAACCGTTTGACATGGGTTAAATCGTCCGCCACCAAGCTATGCCCACGCTCAATCAGCGCCAGTGCACACTCACTCTTACCGACCCCACTCTCTCCACAGATCAAGGTGCCAATGCCACGCACGTCCAATAGCGTACCATGAATATGCGTACGTGGAGCAAACTTCTCTTCCAGCAACAAGGTCGCTTCAGTAGTAAATGTTTTGGACTTTTGCGGCGATCGAATCAACGGCGTCGCATATTCGTCCGCCAATGCTTTCATAATCTTCGAAGGGGCTAAATTTCTCGAAACTACGATACAGGGTACTTTACGCTTAAACATCTCGCCGAGCACACGGGCTTCTTCATCTTGCCCCAAATCACGCAGATAAGCCATCTCTCCTGCGCCCAGAAGCTGAATACGTCTACGTGCAAAAAACTTAAAATAGCCAGTCATAGCCAAGGCTGGCCGATTCAAGCTACGCTCACGGATAGTCTTATCCAAACCCGCTCCACCAGCGACTAGGTCGAGCTCAAGGGGCTCTTTGAAAGAATCATAAAATTCTCGAACGGAAACTGACTCGATGAACTTTGCATTGTTTTTCTGCTGAATGGGCATGGGGTAAAGCTCCTCCGCTTAGATATTAAAGTTTTGGCCAAGATAGAATTCCTTACTCTTAGCGTCATTAATTAAAAAGTCACCAGTTCCTTCACTAAGAACTGCACCCTCATGCAGTAAATAGGCACGATCAACGATGCGTAGCGTCTCGCGCACATTATGATCAGTGATCAGCACTCCGATCCCGCGCTGCTTGAGCTGCACGATGATCTTCTGCACCTCACTCACACTGATTGGGTCGACCCCACTAAAAGGCTCATCCATTAGCAAAAACTTAGGTCGTGTCACCAGCGCTCGAGAAATCTCTAAACGACGACGCTCACCACCACTTAAAGTGTACGCTTTTTGATCGGCCAGATGCTGTAAGCCGAGTTCCGTCAGATGTTCTTCGACCGACGCATCACACTCGGCCTTGCTCAACGGCAAGGTCTCGGCAATCGCGCGGATGTTTTGCTCCACAGTCATCTTCCGAAAGACCGATGCTTCCTGCGGTAGATAGCCAATGCCACGCCGTGCCCGACGATACATCGGCAAAGCCGTCAGATCCTCACCGTCGAGAAACACTTGGCCAGAGGTCGCTGCGATCAATCCCACCACCATGTAGAAGGTTGTGGTCTTACCCGCCCCATTCGGCCCCAGCAGACCGACGATCTCGCCCGCACTGACGTTTATGTTCACGCCATTTACAACGCGACGTTTTCCGTATTCGCGAACTAGTTCGCGGGTTTCAATCTTCGAAGGCATTGAAGCATCATCCATATTGCCCAAAGCAAAACTGCTTGATTAACACACCGCAATCCAATCCTGCGAAAAATTACTGCGCGCGAGGCTTTATTTCTGGCAATGTCACCGTCGCTCGCTTGCCAGTGGCTCGATCGCCTTCGACAATTGCGCGGCGTTTGCCCTGTAATAATGTCAAGCGATGCCCAGTGACTTTGCCGCTATCGTCCGTCACCACGGCATTGCCCTCTAGCACTACTTTGCTTTTCAGCGCGTAAATCGTCGCCTTGTCGCAAGTGGCCACACGACCTGTTTGCTTAAACTCGACATTATCAAATGCCTCAATTGTCTGCACGGACATCTGCGATTCCTTCGCCTCAGCATCTTGCTCAGCAACGGCAGTCACATCTAAACGCTCACAAAGCGCGTGTAAATTCGTACCACTCACCGAGACTGAATCGGTGAAGCGAAAGAGCGTCTTGTCAGTCTCTTCAATCATGCGCAGCGCTTTCGATTGCACCACCGTTTCACTTCCCGATGCTTGCGGCGCCGGTGCTGCCTGCTGGCCCGAATTCGGCTGCAACGTCAACGCCGGCATAATCTCATAGCCCAAATCAGCTATCTCTGGTA
>DBBT01000024.1:12218-15471 GCA_002292345.1 Opitutia bacterium UBA977
GCCTCCACTCGACGCACCTCTCCGACTTTGAGGATTTCAGCATCACCTGCGACTTGCTCAGGCGCGGCAGTGGTGGTGCCGGCCGCATTCTTTACCGGTTGGTCAGCAAACAACGTTAACTGGTTCGAATGCATCATCATCAGACCTGACATCACTGCCACCGAACCATCAAAAAGAAATTGATTACCCGCGTCCAACTCGCGCATCGTGATCGAATCGGCCAGTACAATCGTCTCCGTACTCTCGAGCTGAGCGCCCAAAACCCCAAGTCCTTCCGCCTGCGATACGATCAATTGTGCACGGCCATCGTCCACATCACCGGTGACAAAAACTAGCCCTTCCTCACTTCGAATCTTCGCACCACTCAAATATGCCCCCGAAGCAGCCCATATTTCTGGGTTACCAGTAAATTCAGCTGCCTGCTCACGCAGCCTGAACTCGGCATGGCCCGCCTTTAATACGTGGTCGCCTTGCTGAATCTCGACCTGGTCGGTCGCAATCAGTTGACGAATCGAGTCGATTCTCCCACCCCCAACGGTGGAGCCATCGCTCTGCTTACCCTTCGGCGCATCTGCAATCGCCATCAATACTTCACACTTCAAATCCATCTCACCAGAGGCGGCATGCACCGAATCGTTAAATGTGAAATGGTAAGCGTCCGCAGTGGTTAGCAACAATAGGCTACGGCTATGGATCTCAGTCAGCTCAACCGCGGGACCCTCTGGGGCGACCGCACCAGTAAGCATACCTGCCATACCTTGGGTAAACTCCACCACCACATCAAACTTCACCTCGATTTCCTTGGTCAGGCCGTTCCACGTCCAGCCCACGCCAGACACTTTGAAATTCGCCCCGACGATTTCGATCGACCCGTCCGACACCGCAAGACTTTCCGTAGTGAGCAGTGTCGCCTCTGGGCTATCCATTGTCATTTCCAGTGCCATACGTTCGTCACCCGAATAGACGCGCAGCGCCATCTCTTCGATCCGAATCTGCTCAGCACTGTCATAGATTCCTTTGCCCCCCTGCAGCACCCACTGCGTGTAACCATTCTCACCAAATCGAGGAAGCCTGAAATTTTGCACTGGCGCACTGGGCGTCATCTGCGCCTGCAGTGTGCAAACACACAAAAGGCCAGCAATCGAACGAAGTAAGGATTTAGATAACATAGCGGCTTGGGTAAAAAGAAACCCGGATCTGCGTCCGGGTTCCAGTTGAAAGTAAACTTTTATTGAAAAGAGTTTAAGCCTTAGGCTCATCCTGCTTTGGCAATACCGCTTTCACGTGCAAATCACGCAGCTGCTCTGGTGTCGCAATGCCAGGGCTCGAAGTCATCATTTCCTGTCCTTTTTGGTTTTTTGGAAAAGCGATGACGTCGCGGATACTGGTGCGCTGCGTCAAGATTGTCACCATTCGGTCTAAACCAAAAGCGATCCCGCCATGCGGCGGTGCGCCATATTCAAATGCCTTCAGCATATAACCGAAACGGCTCTCAACCAAATCTTGCGGAATCTGCAGCACCTCTTCGAAAACCTTCTTCTGCAACTCAGGCTGATGGATACGAATACTACCGCCGCCGAGCTCCACACCGTTCAGCACGAGATCATAGTGCTGACCACGCACCTTCTTCGGATCGGAGTCCAACAGTGGAATATCCTCCACCACAGGTGAAGTGAATGGGTGGTGCGACGAAACGTAGCGACCTGCCTCTTCATCAAAAATCATCAATGGAAACTCAATCACCCAGAGAAATTTGTAATCGTTCGGGTCGATTGTCAGCTTCCCGCGTTTCACCAGCAGCTGAGCCGCATCCAAACGCACGCGGCCGAGGATCGTGCAGGCACGTTCCCACTCACTGGCAGCGAAGAAGACGATGTCGCCATCTTCGACCTTCAACGCCTCAGTCAACGCCGCTTTCTCCTCGTCTGAGAAGAACTTAACAATCGGCGACTTCCACTCGCCACCTTCACACTTGATGAAGGCGAGGCCCTTAGCACCGAGTGTCTTAGCAGTATCTTCGAGATTACGCAGCTCACCTTGAGTGAGGTCCGCAAGGCCCTTCATATTTACAGCTTTCACAGCACCACCCGACTTAATCGCACCTGAGAAAACCTTAAAACCAGACTTCGCGAAAATCTCACCACAATCCTGCAGCTCCATGTCGAAGCGCATATCAGGCTTATCCACACCGAAACGATTCATCGCATCGAAGTAGCTCATGCGCAAAAACGGTGCCTGGATGTCTACATTGATCACGTCCTTCCAGACCTTAGTCATCAGACCTTCGATCAGCGCATACATGTCTTCGCGGTCGATGAATGACAGCTCGATGTCCACTTGAGTGAATTCTGGCTGACGGTCAGCACGCAAATCTTCATCGCGGAAGCAACGCGCCAACTGATAGTAACGCTCCACACCAGCAACCATCAGCATTTGCTTGTACTGCTGCGGCGATTGCGGCAGCGCATAGAAAGCACCCGGATTCATGCGGCTCGGCACTAGGAACTCACGCGCACCCTCAGGTGTACTCTTAAACAACATCGGTGTCTCGACCTCGATGAACGCCTGATCATCCAGATAGTCGCGGATCGCACGGCTGGTCGCGTGGCGCATCTTCAACATCTTCGTGTTGGTGGCACGACGCAAGTCGAGGTAACGATAGGTCATGCGCAAATCTTCGCCGACCTTGTCCGCCGAATCATCCATGGGGAATGGCGGCGTCTTCGAAACATTCAAAATTTCCAGCTTCGAGGCGTGGACTTCGATCTCGCCGGTGGCGAGCTTCGCATTCGAAGTGCCGCCAAACCGCTGATCGACCTTACCAGTCACAGAAATCACCGACTCCGGCTTGATTGAGCCGAACTGAGACTCTAAGCCCGGATTCGATGGATCGAGAACGATTTGGGTCAAACCCTCGCGATCGCGGAGATCAACAAAAAGAATACCGCCGTGGTCACGCACGGAATCCACCCAGCCGCTAAGCGTTACGGTGGAACCAGTGTCAGAATGTCGGAGTTGGGAGCAGTTATGTGTTCGCTTCATGAGAAAACGCGCGATGAAAACAGCTTCCCCCCACGAAACAAGCACGAAAACGGGATACTTGCGGCGAACAAAGCCCGAAAACCGCAGAAATACGCACACCCCTGCCCGATTCAGCTGCAGCGACAATTCGCGCATTCCTAACAGCTGGCAACCTCATCCTAAAAACGCCCCAAAAATATGTATTTTCCGATGACAAAGCATTGACATCCGC
>DBBT01000052.1:0-1015 GCA_002292345.1 Opitutia bacterium UBA977
CGACTCATCCCAACCAACAATTTCTCTACTCCACCTCCGCAGGATTCGAAAAACCAAATACGGGCGCAGTCGCCGCATTTCGAATCCAAGCCGATGGCAGCCTAACTTTTCTCAATAAGCAGCCAAGTCTCGGCAGTAGTGCATGCCATCTGAGTGTCGATGCAACTGGCCGCGCACTCGTCGTCGCAAACTACGCAAGTGGCAATGTATCCTCATTTCAAATACGAGAAGATGGCACATTAACCACACTCGTATCCAACCACCACCACAGCGGCTCTGCGCAAGACCCCAAACGCCAAAGGGAACCACACCCACACTCCGCGTTTATCCACCCCAACAATCGCTATGTTTACGTGCCGGATCTAGGGATCGATAAAGTCATGATTTACACACTCGACCCAGCGCACGCAACACTCACCCCATGCGGAGCCGCCGAGGTGCCAGGCGGCAGCCAAGGCCCGCGGCATATGAAGTTCTCCAGCGATGGTAAATTCGCCTACGTGCTCAACGAACTGTCACTCTCGATTGCGAGCTACTCCGTAAATCTCGAAAACGGCCAACTCGAGTACATCGACACCCAATCCGTATTTACCAATGGCATCGCCCCCGAGGGAATGAGCTGCGCAGAGATTCGTATCCATCCCTCAGAGCAATGGCTCTACGCCTCCATCCGTGACTTGGCAGGACAAGGGCGCGACGCACTTAGCACCTTCCAGCGGGCAGTCGACGGGTCCATTAAGCTCATCGCCAACACGCCTGCTGCCGTTTATATTCCGCGCAACTTCAACATCGACCCCAGTGGCAAGTGGCTGATCGTCGGCGGACAAAGATCATCCACCCTCGCGATCTTTTCAATCCATCAAGACACCGGCGCGCTCACACTTAAAAGCGCCGACATCCCGTTTGAGGGGAAACCGATGTGCGTGGAGTTTCTGCAGTGACGCCTAAAAACTGCATTCCTCCGCAAGAAAACCTCTAAAGCGGTCTTCGCTAGTGATGACCCTGAGCTTGCCGA
>DBBT01000052.1:1036-4097 GCA_002292345.1 Opitutia bacterium UBA977
CTTTGCCTCGAAGTCGTTTCCCGCCTTGGACTTGAACCCGCTCAAGGTCTCCGTCGTGCCAGCACTCAGTAACTGCTGCGCCACTTCCAGTGAGATCTCCCGCTGCGCCATGGTCTTCCAGATCACGAATTTGCAACCATTGCGCCAATTCGAACATCCATAAGCTTTGCCGCCTGCCACAATATCGCCGCCACAAGTCGGGCAGACTCCGAGCGCTTCTTGGTCCGCTTCCTTTTTCGCAACCTCAGCCTCAGCATAACCGAGCTGGCCTTTTTTATCGAGGCTGAGCGTGGCAAACAGCTTGCGACCATCGATCTCAATCGGATGAGGGGTGAGCGTACGTTTATGCGCAAAAATCTCACGCGCCAACTCTGGCTGAATTGACAATCCCCACTGCTCTACCGACAGCACAAATTTACAGCCCTGCTTCCATGCGGAGCACCCGTAGGCTGACTTGCCGCGAATCACCGCTGCATTGCAAATCGGGCATGCACCAAGGTTCGCTGGATTCACCGTCTTCGCTGACGTGCATTGCAAAATCTCACGCGTATAATCACCGACCTCCGTCATGAACTGCACAGGATCATACTCGCCGCGCTCCATTTGTTTAAGGCGAAACTCCCAATCACCAGTGAGCTCGGGCGACTTTAATCGCTCATCTTGAATCAGCGAAATCAAGCCACGTCCCGACTCAGTGCTGATCAGGTTTTTTTTCTTACGCTCGACGTATTGCCGTTGAATCAACACCTCGATGATCGAAGCGCGCGTGGCCGGCGTGCCGACGCCTTTCTCCTTCAAGGCTTCCTTGAGCGCCTCATCGGTCACAGTCTTACCCGCCGTCTCCATCAATTGCAGCAAGGTCGCCTCATTGAAGCGCTTCGGTGCCGACGTCTTAAACTGCGGCAGCGACGGCTCATGTGGATTGCTCTCGCCCTGCTGAAAATCGGGCAACTCCTGAACTGAATCGTCTTTACCTTGCTTTGCATCGCCCGACTGCCCCGCCTTATCCTTGGCGTACAGCGCCTGCCACCCAGCATCTACCAGCACCTTGCCACGTGCCCGAAACGGCTCCTCAGCTGCCAGCGCATCGACCACCGTCACCGCCTTAATGCACGGCGGAAAGAACACCGCAATCAACCGAACCAATACTGCGCCGTAGAGCTTACGCTCATCGCCGGTCAGACCATCGCCCAGCACCTCGGTTGGGATGATTGCATGGTGATCAGACACCTTCTTATCATCGACGATCCGTTTGGTAAAATTCAGTGCGTCCAGATCCAGCTGATCAATCGCATCGGGCTTGAGCCTGCGTAGCGCCTCCAGCAGCGGTGGAATCGTCGGCTGAATATCAGTACTGATATATCGGCTGTCGGTTCGCGGATAGGTGAGGTGCTTCTTTTCGTATAGACCCTGCGCGAGCTTCAGCGTCTGATCGGCGGTAAAGCCGTAGCGCTTATTCATATCCTGCTGTAACGAGGTGAGGTCGTAGAGCTGCGGCGGATTGGCCTTCTCGTTTTTCTTGGTGACCGACTTTACCACCATCTCTTGGCCAGTCACTTTCTCAACAATCGCCGCGGCCGCGGCCTGATCCTCGAACTTACCGCCCGTGTGTTTAAACAGCGCCTCGCGGCAGACCGAGTGCACCTCCCAGAAATCCTTTGGCTTAAAAAACTCAACCTCCAGGTCACGATTCACAATCATCGCGAGAATCGGTGTCTGTACACGACCGAGGCTAAGCAGCAAGTTGCGCTTGCCGTACTCAACCGTGAAGAAACGTGTAGCATTCAGCCCCACCACCCAGTCTGCCTCACTGCGGCACTTCGCCGCGTGGTAGAGCCCATCAAAATCAGCACTCGGCGCGAGCTGGCTAAAGCCCTTCGCAATCGCTGTAGTCGTCAGCGAACTAATCCACAAGCGCTGACACGGCTTGTTCTCGCACTCAGTCCATGTTAGGATATAGCGGAAGATTAACTCGCCCTCACGGCCGGCGTCCGTCGCACAGATAATCTCGTCGGCCTCGTCAAACAGCCCCTTTATAATCATCAATTGCTCATGTGCTGAGCCATCTTTACGTGAGCGTAACTTAAAGTCTTCCGGAATGATTGGCAGGCTACTGAGGCGCCACGGCTTCCACTCTGGAGTATAGTCTTCGGGCTCCTGCAGCTCGACCATATGGCCAAAGGCCCAGGTCACAGTCCACTCGTCATTTTTTAAAAAGCCCTTCCCTTGTGTGGTCGCTCCGAGATGTTTCGCAATATCGCGGGCGACTGAGGGTTTTTCCGCTAAGACAACTTTCATAGATAGTATAGACTCTATACTCTTGTCGCCTGTCCGCATGGAGCCAGAAAAAAGCGCCAAAAATTGTGGCATCGCGCCTTACAGGGTAAGATACCGCATGATCTTTGGTTCGCTACCTCAAAGAAAGCGACATGAGTATCGCTTCTACCGCATTCTCGGCTACAAATACCCACATGCACGTCGAAAAACTAAAATACACAATCTGGGCCGCCGATGCCGCGCGCGCCGCCAACTTTTATCACATCTGCTTCGGTGCAATCATCGTACGACAGAATCCGCACATCACAGAGATTGAAGTTGCTGGCAGTCTGATCGCTATCCACAGCGGCGGCGAAGGCAAGCGCACTTGGACAGGACTCACCTTTCAAGTGGCCGACGTCGTCGTTGGCGCTGCCGAGATCGTCGCAGCAGGCGGCATATGCGAGCGTGAGCCTCAACCTGAAAACGGCGAAGCACCCCACCTAGCCATGTGCGAAGACCCCGACGGCAACCAAATTATGCTCAGTCGCGCCCGCTGAACACACGCCTAGGCGCTTCCGACATACTCGCACCACCAAATACGCCTGCTACCGAACAACCAGCCCGCTACCAAGCAGAGTACTTAGTCGCTCCGTTCCCAGCCAGCGGCACCTCACTTTTGACGTTGTGCCCATAACTTAGAGGATAAATCATTCTAAAATAAAACAAGGAGCCAATATGCGTAGTTTATTTTTATTATTTTCGATTCTAACACTAGTAGCTACTAGCGCTTCTGCAGATAATT
>DBBT01000052.1:4247-6325 GCA_002292345.1 Opitutia bacterium UBA977
AAGAAAATACATGAATTCAAAGGGCAATATTTAACCCTCTACCCGAGTGGAAAAAGAGTCATGGAATCCTCCGGCATACTACCTCGAGTACTGGTTTCTCTAATCGTTTTAGGGGGGCTATGATCACACATCCAGCAAACTAAGAAGAGGCAATCACTTCTTTGTGCTTAACGCCAAAAACCCATCGCGAAAACCAAAGTCCAAACCAGCGTACGAGGCCAATTCGTAACCACTAATCGCTGTAAGACTTTCGGATGACTTTCGCCTGCCGCGATTCGCTGGTGTAGGGGGACTGAAAATCCGAAAGTTAGGCCCCAACAACTGAGTACCAACAACAAATCCAACCAGTTTAAGCCGCCACCGACTTGCCAGACTGCCAGCGCGGATAAACCCAATTGGCCAAACATCAGCGGCGCTACAATATAACCCATTCGCTGGGTGTAGTGAGCATGCCACTCAACTAATCGCTGCGGCGCGACCTGCAAGAATGACGGATATATAATCCACTGCACCAGCCAAATTAAAACGACTAAGCCGAAATCGATTAGCTGGCGTAATTCGTTGAAACTATCCGTATGCATTTTTAGCTAATAACTCTTCCTGCTGCGCCCGCCTGTAGATACATTTCGCCAGACATTAGGTCTCAGAACCTCACGAAATTTGCGATATTTAGCAATAAAACTGCTTTCAGATGGGTCAATCGTTTATGATAAATATTGCTCTCTTCTGTTTTAAAAAGCATTGGTAGTAATCGTTCGAGCGACTCTTCTAGATAGCTCGATTGCGCTTAGGACTACAATCACTTTATACCTTTACCATTCACGGGACGCTTCACGCGCCTACCCCCCAGCAGAACACGCCCCGACAACCACAAAATTAGATAATTAAATTATGGGACTTTTATCATCAGTATTAGGCAACGCAGGAGTTGTTGCGCCGGATAAAATCGAGAAGGACTATGCTCAGCTCTTAGCTGAAGGAGAGGCGATTGAAGTCGGCTTCGCAGTCTTTCGCGACACATTTATCTTCACCGACAAAAGACTAATGATTGTCGATGTCCAAGGGATGACTGGTAAAAAAATTGAATACTTAAGTATACCATATTCCAAAATTACTAAATTTAGTATCGAGACATCAGGTCGTTTTGACCTAGACGCGGAATTAAAAATCTGGGTTGGGAGCGACCCATCACCGATCCAAAAGAAATTTAATAAGAAGGTAAATATCTACGACCTTCAAAGGGTCTTAGCTCAATTCACACTCGCTTAGCGCACAGTAAGCTCGGCAATTGGCGCTCCGCAAATTCTTGGCTAGCGGAGTTTGTACTGCTTTACTATTATTGCAGCACGGCGCCTCAACACCGAATCTGCTTTGGTCTTGTTAGAAAACTTACTCAACGCAGCCAGCGCAGCAGTCGAAGGCGGCAGGTTTAGGATGTAGCTTTCTTCGCAATAATCCGCCAACCAGCTCAGCGCTTGCTTTTGTTGTGCCGCCGAAGCAGTTGTCGCCAGTAACTGCTTAATCTTTTCATTTTCTTCCGCGTTAATCATAGATTTTGCGGGTCATTGCTTTGGTTAAAACTCAACTGGCAAGCGACCACCACAGACCTTACAATACGCAGCATCATGATCGTAATCTGCCATCCACAGGCCGAGCAAATCGAACCTTCAGATTCACGCTCAGTTTTAGGAGCGATCAAACAGAGATCAAACGCTTCCTCATTCCAGCGGCTAGGCTGAAAAATAATACGCCGCCAATATGCTCGAAATCGACTCACAGTGACTAGTTATTGTTCCTCTTCTCGCACAAAAAAGACCTGACTGGGCTCCGCATCAGGACGTGCATAGGTGCCAAGCAACACGCGACGTTCCGCGAAATAAATCAATCGATACGCAGACCCAGGGTAGCCCTCATCGCGCAGGACGAACTCAAGCCGCGGTTGCTCTTCAACCTCATCAAAAATTGAAGTTTCCACGTTGATCGGATCTGGATTGAAGTAGCGTGCCACCACTGTGCCCGCTTCTTTACCCGCTTCGATCTCGACCTTATAGGTGCCATCCGAGCGCAACCATGTGCCA